>CAXTNB010000026.1:0-2452 GCA_964245385.1 uncultured Acetobacteraceae bacterium
CGCCCTTGGCGCGCACGTTGCCGGCGAGCTGGATCGCGCCGCCGGCGCGCAGCAGGCGCTCGGTCAGCGTGGTCTTGCCGGCGTCGGGATGCGAGATGATCGCGAACGTGCGACGGCGCGCGATCTCCGCCGCGATCTCGGTCATGCGCGGCGCACGAGAGGGTTCAGCGCGAGTAGAACTCGACGACGAGGTTCGGCTCCATCGTCACCGGGTACGGCACGTCGGTCAGCTTCGGCGAGCGCGCGAAGCGGCCCTTCATCTGGCGGTGGTCGACCTCGAGATACGCCGGCACGTCGCGCGCGGCGTTCTGTGCCGCATCCAGCACCACGGCGAGCTGCTTGGACTTCTCCCGCACCTCGATCACGTCGTTGTCGCGCACCAGGAACGAGGGGATGTTGACCTTGCGCCCGTTCACCGTGACGTGGCCGTGGTTGACGAACTGGCGCGACGCGAACGGGGTCAGGGCGAACTTGAGCCGGTAGATCACCGCGTCGAGCCGGCGCTCCAGCAGGTCGATCAGGTTCTCGGAGGTGTCGCCCTTGCGGCGCACCGCCTCCTCGTAATACTTGCGGAACTGCTTCTCGCTGATGTTGCCGTAGTAGAACTTCAGCTTCTGCTTGGCCATCAGCTGCACCGAGAAGTCCGACGGCTTCTGCTTGCGACGCTGGCCGTGCTGGCCGGGACCGTATTCGCGCTTGTTGATCGGCGACTTGGCGCGGCCCCACAGGTTCACGCCGAGGCGGCGATTGACCTTGTACTTGCTCTCGAGGCGCTTGCTCACGGCAAACCCTTCCTTCTCCCGCGCGATCTTCGGATCGTGTGCGGCTTTGTTGCACCGGTAGGCCACGACCGAGATGGTCGCGGCGGGCGCGGTCCGTATCGCCGATCCGCCGCCGGAGCCGAGGCTCAGGACGTGACGGAGCGGCCGGAACCGTCCACGTTCCCGGCAGTAGCGGCGGCCTATAGGCACATCGCGCCGCGCTGTCAATCGAGCGTCCCCGGGGCGGAGCCGGGGCAAGATCGTATCAGCGCCCGGCGATATCGGTGGTGGCGGCCCGGGCCTCGCGGCCGCTATGATGCGCACGGACGACCGGCGGCAGATCCGGCGCCTGGGGGGATCGACGGCCGGGATGCGCCTGTATCGCGAGGTGGTGCAGCTTCCGCCCGGCCAGTCCTTCAAGGCCTGGTCGCACGGCTACCCGCACGGGACCGTCAAGTGGCACTTCCATCCGGAGTACGAGGTCCATCTCGTCACCGCGACCTCGGGTCGCGCCTTCGTCGGCGACCACGTGGGCCGGTTCTCGCCCGGCCACCTCGCCTTCCTCGGCCCGAACCTGCCGCACAACTGGATCAGCGACGTCCCGCCCGGCGCCGTCGTGCCGCAGCGCGGGCTGGTGGTGCAGTTCCCCGACGCCTTCATCCGCCGCTGCATCGACGCCTTTCCCGAGCTTCGTTCGCTGGACGGGGTGCTCGAGGAGAGCCTGGGCGGCCTGGAATATCCGGCCGACGCCAGTGCCGCGGCGCTGCCGCTGATGACCGCGCTGCAGACCGCGCAGGGAGCCGCGGGCCTCGCCTCGTTCTTCGGCCTGATGCGCATCATCAGCACCAGCCCGCAACGCAGGCGCCTGTCCAGCCCGCACTACCAGCCCTGCGCCCGCGACACCGTGCACAAGGCGCTGGAGCACGTGCTGCTGCACATCGAGCGCAACCTCGCCGGCACGCTGCGCGAGAGCGACATGGCGGCGCTGAGCGGCTACAGCCAGAGCAGCTTCTCGCGCGCCTTCCACCGCCAGGTCGGGCAGCCCTTCGTGCACTACGTCAACGAGAAGCGGATCGCGCGGTCCTGCGACCTGATGCGTCACACCGATCGCGGCATCGCCGAGATCTGCTTCACGGTCGGCTTCAACAACGTCTCGAACTTCAACCGACAGTTCCTGTTGCACCGCGGGACGACCCCGTCGGCGTGGCGTCGCGCCGTCCGGCAGTCCCGCAGCCAGGGGCAGGCGAGAGGGCAGGCCCGAGGACGGTCCCGGGCCGCCTGACGAGACAACGAGACACAGAGGGATGATTCGAATGTCCGGCTCCAACACACGCATGACCGCCATCGTCTGCCACGGCCCGGAGGACTACCGGGTCAGCGACGTGCCGCGTCCGAGTGCCGGTCCGCGCGAGGCGGTGATCCGCATCGCCTCGTGCGGCATCTGCGCCAGCGACTGCAAGTGCTGGCAGGGTGCGAAGATGTTCTGGGGCCAAGAGCCCGGCACCGGCTGGGTCAAGCCGCCGGTGATCCCGGGCCACGAGTTCTACGGCGTGGTCGAGGAGCTCGGCGAAGGGGCGGAGGCGCATTTCGGCGTCAGGCCGGGGCAGCGCGTCATCGCCGAGCAGATCGTGCCCTGCGACAAGTGCCACTACTGCCGCACCGGCTCGTACTGGATGTGCGAGGTGCACAAC
>CAXTNB010000026.1:2462-14289 GCA_964245385.1 uncultured Acetobacteraceae bacterium
GTCATCCCCGACGAGATGCCGCTCAACGACGCGGCGATCATCGAGCCGCTGTCCTGCGCGATCCACACCGTGCAGCGCGGCGAGATCCAGCTCGCCGACGTGGTGGTGCTGGCCGGCGCCGGCCCGATCGGGCTGATGATGGTCCAGGTGCTCAAGCTCAAGACGCCGCGCAAGCTGATCGTCATCGACATGTCCGACGAGCGCCTCGCCCTGGCGCGCCGCTACGGTGCCGACGTGACCATCAACCCCGGCACCCAGGACCCGACCGCGATCGTGATGGGTCTGACCGGCAACTACGGCTGCGACGTCTATATCGAGGCCACCGGATCGCCCGGCGGCGTCACCCAGGGCCTCGGGCTGATACGCAAGCTCGGCCGCTTCGTCGAGTTCTCGGTGTTCGGCAAGGAGACGTCGGTCGACTGGTCGATCATCGGCGACCGCAAGGAGCTCGACGTGCGCGGCGTGCATCTCGGCCCGTACTGCTACCCGATCGCGATCGACCTGCTGACCCGCGGCCTGGTCACCTCGGACGGCATCGTCACCCACGAGTACGACCTGAACGACTGGGACACCGCGATCCGCATGGCCAACGGCATGGACAGCATCAAGGTGCTGATGACGCCCGGCTCCACGCGCAACGGCGCGATCGCCTGACGCCGCCCGGGGCAGCGCCGGGTGGGCGAGTTTACCGGCCGCCGCGCGCTGGTCACCGGCGCCGGCAAGGGCATCGGCCGGGTGGTGGTCGAGCGCCTGCGCGCCCGCGGCGCCGAGGTGGTGGCGCTGAGCCGCTCGCCCGCGGATCTGCACAGCCTCGCCGCCGAGACCGGCTGCGGCACCATCGCCGCCGACGTCTCGGACATGCCCGCGACGCTCGCGGCACTCATGGCCGAGCCCGCCTTCGACCTGCTGGTGAACAATGCCGGCATCAGCCGGCTCGCCTCGTTCGTCGAGACCAGCGAGGACGACGTCGAGGCGATCATGGCGGTGAACCTGATCGCGCCGATGCGGATCGCGCAGCACGTCGCGGCACGGCTGATCGCCGCCGGCCGGCCGGGCGCGATCGTCAACGTGTCCAGCATCGCGGCCACGGTGGGCCTGGCCGACCACACCGCGTACTGCGCCTCCAAGGGCGCGCTCGACGCCATGACCCGGGTGATGGCGGTCGAGCTCGGCCCGCACGGCATACGCACCAACAGCGTCAACCCGACCGTCACCCTCACGCCCATGGCGGTGATGGCGTGGTCGGACCCGCTGAAGGCGGCGCCGATGCGCGGCCGCATCCCGATGGGCCGCTTCGTACAGCCGGTCGAGGTGGCCGACACGATCTGCTACCTGCTGGGCGAGGGGGCGGCGATGATCAACGGCGTCTGCCTGCCGGTCGATGGCGGCTTCGGCGCCGGCTGACCGCGGGCCGCGGTGTCGGCGGATTTTACATAATTACGCCGCGTTCCGCGACTGCCCGCCGACGACGCCTCCGCTTCGTTCCCTAACCGCTTGTGATGGCGGTGTAATAAGGCGCTAGCGCGGCTTTGCCTGATCCTGGCCCGCATCTTGCTGATTACGTTGCGGTGGCGACATCGTCCGCGCCAGAAACGTTTCTCCAGGATCAGGATCACAGGCCGTGAGATTCCATTCGCTGTTCTCGAAGCTGCTTCCCGCCGTGGCACTCGTCACGATGACCGGCACCGCCATGGCAGGGCCCAACCTCGTCACCAACGGCTCGTTCGAGAGCACGACGCTGACGACCAAGGGCACCTTCAACGGCAACGTCAGCGGCTGGAGCGGCGGCTCCGCGCTCACCTTCCTCGACACCCCCGGCACCGCCGACAACGGGTCCTACCTCTCGGTCTACGGTCCGTTCCCGAAGACCAGTCCGGACGGCGGCAACTTCGTCGAGGCTGACGGCGACCCGAACTACAACTCCGCCATCTCGCAGGTGCTGTCCGGCCTCACCGTCGGCGCCGACTACACCCTGACCTTCGACCAGGCGGCCGGCCAGCAGGCCGGGTTCACCGGTCCGACCACCGAGCAATGGGCGGTCACCTTCGGCGGCGTCACCCAGGATTCGAGCAAGTTCTCGCTACCCCAGGGGGGCGTCGGTGCGTGGCAGCAGCAGACCATGACCTTCGAGGCCAAGGCCACGACGCAGACGCTCAGCTTCCTTGCCATCGGCACCCCGAACGGCGCGCCGCCGATCTCCTTCCTCGACGGCGTCTCGATGACCGCGGTTCCGGAGCCCGCGAGCCTGGTGCTGATGGGTACCGGCCTGCTCGCGCTGGGCGTCGTGCTCGGCCTGCGCCGTCGCGGCGCGCGGCCGGTCTCCGCCTGATCGGCCCCTGCCCGTCTCCCTGCTTCGAGGACGACACCCTTGTCACAGCTCCCGCACCTGCCGCAGCTGCACGCGTTCCTGATCGAGATGCTGCGGCTGTGCGTCTGGCTGTCGCTGCTGGCGGTGATCTTCCTGCCGCTGGAGCGGCTGTTCGCGCTGCATCCGCAGAAGATCTTCCGCCGGGCGATCGGCGTCGACCTGTGCTACTACTTCCTCAGCAGCCTGCTGCCGGGAGTGATCCTGGCGGTGCCGCTGTCGCTGGTCGCCTGGGGCGCGCATCGCCTGGTCCCGGACGGCGTGCACGCCACGGTCGCGGCCTGGCCGTTCTGGCTGCGCGCGGCCACGGCGCTGGTGGTCGGCGAGATCGGCTTCTACTGGGGACATCGCTGGAGCCACGAGATCCCGCTGCTCTGGCGCTTCCACTGCATCCATCACGCGGCCGGGCAGATGGACTTCATGGTCCACACCCGCGCCCATCCGGTGGACATGGTGTTCACCCGCCTGGTCGGGCTGGTGCCGCTCTACGTGCTGGGCCTCGCCAACCCGGCCGGCGCCTCGGGCAGCCTGGTGCCGCTGCTGATCACGCTGGTCGCCACCCTCTGGGGCTTCTTCATCCACGCCAACCTGCGCTGGCGGCTGGGCCCGCTGGAGTGGCTGGTCGCGACGCCGGCGTTCCACCACTGGCACCACACCCTGGATGGCCCGATCGACCGCAACTACGCCTCCATGCTGCCCTGGCTCGACCGGGTGTTCGGCACCCATCACCTGCCGCGCGACCGGTGGCCGACCACCTACGGCATCGAGGCCGAGATGCCGGCGCGGCTGGGACAGCAGCTGATGCACCCGTTCCGCGCCGCACCCTGACGCGGTCGGGGCCGCGGCCGGCCGCCGCGCCCGAGACCCGCCTCGTCTAAAAAAGCGTGCGGAGGCTCCGCCTCTGATAGGATCGCGACGCGACCCCGGGGGAGACCGACCGTTGCCCATCGACGAGATCGTCGATATCGGCCGCGCCGACATCAGGCGCAGGCGCCAGCTGCTGCGCCGCCTCGGCGTGCCGCTGCTGGGCGTGGCGCTGGTCATCCTCTCCATCCTGGGCATCTCGCTCTACAGCTACCGCGCCGACCGCGCCGCCGCCCTGGTGCTGTCGCGCGCGGTGCTGGACGGGCTGCAGGCGCGGATCGCCCGCGAGGTCGACGGCTATCTCAGCCCGGCGACGCAGGCGGCGCTGATCGCCCGCGACATGGTGGCGCGCCGCGCGATCCCGGACGACCGCACCGCGATCGAGGGCTTCGCCGCCAGCATGCTCCACCAGGTGCCGCACCTGGAGGGCTTCTACGCCGCCAGCGGCGACGGCAACTTCATCATGGTGCGTCGCGACCCACGCGGCGGCACCGACACCAAGCTGATCCTCGACCTGCCCGGCGGCCGACAGGTCTCGTCGACGCATCTCGACGCGTCCGGCCGGATCCTGGACACCACGCCGGACCCGGGCGACGACTTCGATCCGCGGCAGCGCCTCTGGTATCAGGGCGCGCTCAAGACCGACGGCATCTACTGGACGGCGCCGTACGTGTTCTACACCACCCGCGCGCCCGGCATCACCGCGGCGATCCGCTTCACCCGGGCCGGCAGCGCCGACCGCGTGTTCGGCGTCGACATCACGCTGGAGGCGCTGTCCGGCTTCCTCGACTCGCTGCCGATCGGCCGCACCGGACGCGCCGCCATCGTCGATGCCGACGGCCGCGTGATCGCCGCACCCGATCTGGTGCGCCAGGCCTCGGCGGCCGGGCGGGGGACGGTCGGAGCAGGAGCGACGGTCGCAGGACGGGCGGCCGCGGGAGGACTGGGCGATCCGGCGCTGTCGCGCGCCTACGACCGGTTCCGCATCGACGGCTACGGCAGCCGTACCCTGGTCATCGGCGGCCAGCGATACGTCACCATCGCGCGACGGCTTCCGGCGGCGGGACAGGACTGGGTGCTGCTGATCGCCGCGCGCGAGAGCGACTTCACCGCCCTGGCCGAGAGCAACAGCCGTCAGCACCTGCTGCTCTCGCTGAGCACCATGGCGCTCGCCGTCCTGCTCGGGCTGCTGCTGGTGCGGCAGAACCGGCGCGTCGAGCGCACCGCGCGCCTGCTGGCGGTGAGCCGCGAGACCGGGGCGCGCGAGAGCCGCGCGCTCTCGGCGCTGGCCGCGCAGCCGGGCCTGTTCGATCCGGGGCGCGAGGTGCCGGCGCTGACCGAGAGCCTGGCCGAGCTCAGCGCCGCCCGGCGCGCCAGCATCTGGCGCCTCACCGGCGCCGGCCGGGTGCTGCGCTGCGAGGACGCCTTCGACGCGCACGGCGGCGAGAAGCGGCAGGGCGGACATCTCGAGGGGCTCGAGCTGGCGCGCTCGGAGCTGCCGGGCTTCTTCGACGTGCTCGACCAGGGCGAGACGGTCGAGGTCGCCGACGCGGCGGCGGATACGCGCACCGCCTCGCTGCACCGGCTGCTGATGCGGCCGTTCGGCAGCCACGCGCTGTCGATGCTGCCGGTGCAGGGTGCGCAGGGCGTCTCCGGCGCGGTGCTGCTGGAGGACGCGGCGGAGGCCGCCCGGTCGCGCAACTTCGCCCAGGCGGTGTCGAGCATCGTGGCGCTGCGCATCGGCAGCCGCGAGCAGGCGGAGCAGGTCGCCGGCGAGGCGGACGCGGAGGCCGCGGACGCCGAGCACGAAGGTCGATCCGGCGCGGCGTCGCAGGTGCCGGCCGCGGCGGGCGCGCAGGCGTTCAGCGCGCTGCTGACGCCGGTCCGGCCCGAGCCGGCCGGCGGCGACCCCGCCGGACTGGCCGCCACCTGGTTCCCGGCGGTCGCGGCCATGATCGTGCGCTTCGACGACGCGATCACCCTGGGACGCCCGGACCAGGCCGGGGTGACCGCGATCGCCGACGAGATCGCCACCGCGATGCAGGCGATCGCCACCCGCTGCGCGCTGCCCTACATGAAGCTGACCGGCCATCACCTGGTGGCGGCGGCGGGCTGCGTCCCGGATCCCGATCCCACCGCCGCGGTGCGTCTCGCCGACGCCGCGCTCGCCGCGCGCGAGGCGTGCCTGTCGCTGCTGAGCCGGTCCGGCTACGAGCCGGTGTTCCACATCGGCTTGGATGTCGGCACCGCCCTGGGCTGCGTCCTGGGCGAGGCGCCGCGCCTGTTCAACCTGTGGGGCGACGTCGTGCGCAACGCCGAGATGATGGCGCACAGCGCCAGCGGCGGCGGCGCGATCCAGGTCAGCGAGAGCGCCTACGCGCGGCTGCGCCAGGACTTCCTGTTCCGCACCCGCGGCATGTTCTACCTGCCGCGGGTCGGGCCGGCGCGCACCTTCATCCTGGCCGGTCGTCGATGACGCGGGTCGCACTCGTGCTGGGCACGATCGGCCGCGGCGTGCGCGGCCGCGGCGGCTTCGCGCTGATGCTCGCGGCCAGCGCCTGGGGCGTGCTGCAGGCATCGCTGCGTCCGCTGTCGTGGCGCCGCACGGTGCGACACGAGTTCACCCTGACCCTGCGCCAGGCGATCGGCGGCGGCCTCGCCACCATCCTGGTGACCGCCTCGCTCACCGGCTTCGGCGTCGTCTACGAGGCGCTGTACTGGCTCGGCGTGGCGGGCGAGGCGCAGCTCACCGGCGGTGTCCTGGTCAGCGTCCTGGTCCGCGAGCTGACGCCGCTGCTGGTCAGCCTGATCCTGCTCGGGCGCAGCGGCATGCTGACCGTCACCGAGCTCGGCATGCTGCAGACCGGCGGCCAGGTCCGCACCATGCTGGCGAGCGGGATCGACCCGTTCCTGCTGCTGGTGCTGCCGCGCACCCTCGCCTTCGCCCTCGCGGGCTTCACGCTGGGCATCCTGTTCGCCGCCGCCGCGCTGGTGGTCGGCTTCGTCTTCAGCAGCGCGATCGGCCAGGTGCAGGACAGCCTGTGGACCTTCCTCGACCAGGTGGTCTCCGCGATCACCGTGCGCGACTACGTGCTGATCCCCACCAAGCTCGCGGTGATCGGCTTCCTGGTCGGGCTGAGCTGCTGCCTGACCGGCCTCACCGCGGACGCCGACGACGATCTCGCCAGCCTGATGCCGCGCGGCTTCGTGCACGGCATCCTGGTGATCATGATCGCCGACGTCCTGCTCACCCTGGCCGTGTAGCCGATGCCGACGCCCGCCGCGCCGCCGGGCCGGGATCAGCCGGTGCTGGAGCTGCTGTCGGCGCTGCCCGCCTTCGAGGAGAGCGCGCTGCCGAACGTGCCGCTCGAGCTGCGGCTGGCGCGCGGCGACTGCGCCCTGATCGAGACCGACGATCCGGAGCGTGCCGCCGCCTTCGCCGACCTGTGCAGCGGCATGATCGCGCTCCGCCACGGCGCCGTGCGCTGCATGGGCTTCGACTGGAGCGAGCTCGGCTGGGAGCGGGCCTGCGCGCTGCGCGGCCGCATCGGCCGCATCCACGGCAAGGGCGCCTGGATCGGCATGCTGCGCACCCACGTCGACATCATGCTGCCGCAGCTGCATCACACCCGCGAGCCGGAGTTCGCGATCGCCCAGTCGGCCAACGCGCTGGCCAGCCGGCTCGGGCTGCCGGGGCTGCCGCTGGTGCGGCCGGACCGTCTCTCGGAGGGCGACCTGATCCGCGCCGCCTGCGTGCGCGCCTTCCTCGGCGAGCCGAGACTGCTGCTGCTGGAGCATCCGGTCACCGCCGAGCACGCCGAGCTGATCGACCCGCTGCTCGACCTGCTGTCGCAGGCGCTGGATCGGGGTGCGGCGGCGATCTGCTTCACCCGCGACGTGCCGCTCTGGCAGGCGCAGAACTTCCCCACCAGCCACCGCCTGCATCTGCTGGAAGACGGGCTGAACCCGAGATACGGCCGATGAGGTCGCCCATGCGGAGCGCGTGAATGCTGCAACGACGACGCGTCGAGCAACCGCGCCGGCTGCTGCGGCTGCGCCACACCGACGAGTGGGTGGGACTGCTGGTGGTGCTGGCGGGCGCGCTGTTCTTCGGCGCCATCTTCGAGGCCGGCGTGCTGCGCCGCTGGCTGCATCCGGACTCGCAGCTTCATCTGGTGCTGCCGCAGAGCGGCTTCGGCGGCCTCACCCCGGGTGCCGACATCGACGTGCTGGGCACCCATGCCGGGCGCATCGACCGCATCGTGCTCAACCCGGACGGCGAGATGTACGCGCTCGCCACGGTGCAGCGTCAGGCCGACCCCTATATCCGCCGCGACAGCCACGCCACGATACGCCGACGCTACGGCGTCGCCGGTGCGGCCTACGTCGACATCACGCGCGGCTCGGGACAGATGCTGGACTGGGACTACGCGGTGCTGACCGCCACGGTCGAGCCCAACCCCGCCGACACGATCGCCTCGACGCTGAACCAGGTCAAGGCGGAGCTGCTGCCGACGCTGGCACACGCGCAGCACGCCGTGACGACGCTCGACGGCATCATCACCGACATCAAGGCCGGACAGGGCTCGGCGGGACGGCTGCTGACCGACGACACGCTGATCCGCCACACCGAGGACGTGGTGGCGACGCTGAAGGCGGACGTGGCCCAGCTCGCGCCGATCCTGGCCCGGGTGACGCCGCTGCTGAACCAGTCCCACGCGGTGCTGGCGAACGTGCAGTCGATCTCCGCGGACGCCGCGCGGGCGACGCCGCAGCTGCCGGCGATCACGCGCAACGTCGCCGACACCACCCAGAACCTGCCGGCGCTGCTGACCCAGACGCAGGCGACGGAAGTGCAGCTGGAGCAGCTGCTGGCGCAGCTGCGCGGCTCATGGCTGCTCGGCGGCGGCGGCGCCGCGAAGCCCGATCCGCTCCGGCTGCCGCCGCAGCAGGTGCGTCCGTGAGGCGGCGCGGCCGCGCGGCCGGTGCACGCCCGGCCCTGCTGGCGGCGGTCCTGCTGACCTCCGGCTGCGCCGGACACCGGCCGCCGGCGCCGCCGCAGGATCAGGCGCTGCAGCAGGCGGCCCGCTCCGGACGACAGGCGCTGTCGTTCGGCCACGACGCGCAGGCGGTGGCGCAGTACCGCCGCGCCTTCGAGCTGGCGCTGGCGCGCGACGACGCGTCGGCGATCGGCGACGTCGGCTACGATCTCGCCGTGTCCCAGCTCGCCGGCGACGACGCCGGCGGCCGCGGCGCGGCGGCGGCGCTGCGGACCATCCTGCGCACCCGCGACGCGCTGGCGGCACGCGGGGCGTTCGGCTTCGCCGAGCTCGACCTGGCGCAGGCGGCGGCACTGCACCGGCTCGGCCGCGACGCGGAGGCGGACCCGCTGGCCGCGCGGGCGCAGGCCACGGCGTCGGACCCGGCGACCGTGGTGCGGGCGAGCTTCGTGCGCGGCCTGATCGCCGATGCGCGCGGCGACGTGCCGGGGCTCCTCGCCGCCCTGGACCGGTTCGGGCAGCCGAAGCGGCCGTCGCTCGACTGGCAGGCGGCGCACGACGAACTCGCCGCCCGCCTCGACCGCGCGCGCGGCCGCTACCGCGATGCCGCGGCGTCGGCGCAGCGTGCGGCCGACCTGCACCGCACGCAGCTCGAGTACCGCGACATGGCGGCCATGCTGGCGTTCGCCGCCGACGCGCAGGCACGCGGCGGCGCGCCTGCCGAGGCCGCCCGCCTGTACCTGCAGGCCGGCGAGAGTGCCGCCGCCCGCGGCGACGCCGCCGCCGCGACGCCCTGGTTCAGGCAGGTGATGCTGATCCCGCAGGCCGATCCGCTGGTGCGGCAGGCGGCGCGGCAGCGGCTCGCGGCGTTGCTCCCGCCGACGCGCGCCGGGCGCTGAAGCCGCGGCCTCAGGCGGCGCGGCCGGCGGGGGCGTGGTAGAGCATGGTCGCGGCCAGCTGCACCTCCAGGAAGGTCTCGGCTCCCGCCGCCGGAAGGTCGAGTGCCGCGCGGCCGTCGGTCCAGCGGCAGCCGCCCTCGACGCCGTGCCAGCCATCGGATCCGACGCCCGCCAGCGGTATCGCCGTCTCGCTGAGCCCGCGCCACAGCACGAGCTTGCCGACCGCCACCCCGAGCGTGCGGCGATCGTCGACGAACGGACCCACCGTCTCGGCCGGCACGGCGGCGCGGGACAGCAGCCGGATCGGCCGGGCGCCGCTGGGGATGTGGAACATGTGGCGCCGGCCGTTGTGCCAGCAGGCGGCGAGCTCGCGGCCGCACCCGAGCAGGAGCCGCAGCTCGGGCTGATCGGTCAGCGACCGGACGGCCTCGTCGCCGCCGAAGCCGAGGCCGCGGGCACGCGCGAGCAGGCGGCGCCAGATCGGCTCGACCTGTTCGCGGGCCACGGCGAGCGGTGCCGCCGGGCGGACGGCCCGGCGCGGGCGGATCGCAGCACCGGCGTCGGCGAACAGCGCGCGGTTGCCGGTATCGAGGTAGCTCTCGGCGGCGAGGCCCTCGGCCAGAAGGATGCCGTGCCGCTCCAGCTCGACGTGGAAGAAGTCGTAGGCGGGGATGGAGCGGTCGATCAGCACCGAGCGGCCGTTGACCAGCATGCGGGCGGGCACCAGTCCGGCCTCGGTCAGGATGCAGTGCTCCGGGGTCAGCAGCAGGTCGCGATGCGGGATCCCGTCGGCGAAGGCGTGGCGGCGTATCCGGATCGGGAACGCGGCGTCGCGCCCGTCGAAGTCGGCGACGTCGAGCGCGCGTCCGCCGATCCAGGTGACGGGACGCGCCGCGCGCACGCCGTCCTCGATCACCGTGACCAGGTCGCCGGCGCGCAGGTCCTCCACCGCCGCCTCGCCGTCGGGGGTCGCGATCATCACCCCGCGCAGGAAGCAGACGGCGGTCACGGTGAGGCTGGTATCGGCCGAACTCGAGCCGTCGCGATCCCGGACCGACAGCTCCAGCAGGGTGGTGACGGTGCCGCCCGGCCTCACCTGGCCACGCGTCGGGGTGAAGGTCAGGGCGCGCAGCTCGGCGGTCAGCTCGGCCGGGGCGGTGAAGCGGAGGCTGTAGGTGCCGATGCCGGTCCGCGTCAGGCCGGTGCCGCGGAGCACGCCGTCGAGGTCGGTCGCCGCACCGGCACGGCCCAGGGTGATCGTCGCGCGGACGGCGGCGGCGTCGCCCGGTTCGCTGACGGTGACGGCAGCGAGCGGCGACCACACGGTCGCATCGCGGCCGTGCTCGGCCGCGGGCAGGCCGGTGATGACCGGAGGCGATGCCGGAGCGCCGTCGCGCACGAGGCGCAGCGGCGTCGCCGGGCTGCCGCTGGCGAGATCGCGCACCGACGTGTAGAGCGACGGGGTGTAGAGCGACGGGGTGCCGGCGTAGAACGCGCTCGGATGCTCCGTCCGCCAGTCCACGTAGAGGCTGTCGTAGCGGCCGCCGCCGGGAGGTGCGAGGAAATGGATCTGGTAGCAGCTGTCGGTGGGGAGGTCGGCATCGGGCAGCGTCGCCGCCCCGGTGAAGCGGGTGACGCCGCCGGGGCCGGCGACGACGAAGCTCGCCTGCGTGACGGCGACCAGCATGCCCGCGCCGTCGTACTCGGCGGTCCATGCGCCTGACAGCCTCGAGCCGTCCGAGAACGCGGCGCCGGTGATCTTGGTGGTGACGAGACTATCGGCCATGGCACCCGGTCCTGGAGGTCGGTCGCATCGAGGCGGCGGGCTCGCCGCCGGCGGCCGGCAGCGATACGCCGACCCAAGCCGGGCGGGCGACATGATTTGTCGCGGCTGCCGGAGCGAGGCGGCATGACCGGGCGGCGCACGACCGGAGGCTGGGCGATCGGGCTGATGACCGGGACCGTGCTCGACGGCAACATCGACATCGCGCTGCTGCGCAGCGACGGCGAGCGCATCGACGCCTTCGGTCCCTGGACGCTGGCCGCCTACGAGCCGGCGCTGCGGGCGCTGCTGGAGCGTGCCGTGCAGGCGGCCCGCGCCTGGAACTTCGAGGGCCCGGAGCCGACGCTGTTCGAGGAGGCTGACCTGGCGCTGACCCGCGCGCAGTCCGATGCCGTGCGCCGGTTCCTCGAGGCGAACCGGCTGGACGCCGCGTCGATCGAGGTGATCGGCTTCCACGGCCAGACCGTGCTGCACCGGGCGCCGGTGCCGGGCCGCGCCGGTGCCACCAGGCAGCTCGGCTCGGGCGCGCTGATGGCGAGACGGCTCGGCATCGACGTGGTGGATGATTTCCGCACCCCCGACGTGCGCGCCGGCGGCCACGGCGCGCCGCTCGCCGCCTGCTACCACGTCGCCCTGCTGCGACGGGCGGCACCCGGGCAGCCGGGGGCGGTGCTCAATCTCGGCGGGGTCGGCAACCTGACCAGCTGGGACGGCGCCGAGCGGGTGATCGCCTTCGACACCGGTCCCGGCAACGGCCCGCTGAACGACTGGACCCGCGCGCACGGCCGCGGCGAGATGGACCGCGACGGGGCGCTGGCGTCGCGCGGCCGGGTCGACGAGGCGCTGCTGGCACGGCTGCTGGCGCATCCTTGGCTGCGGCAGCCCTATCCGAAGTCGCTCGATCGCCACGACTTCC
>CAXTNB010000027.1:0-14229 GCA_964245385.1 uncultured Acetobacteraceae bacterium
GACCAACGCACGGGGCGACGCGCGGCTCGCGGTCACCGGCTTCTGCCGCGGCGGCCGCGACACCTGGCGCTACGCGGCGCACAGTCCGGCGCTGCGGGCGGCCGTCGCCTGGTACGGGCCGGTCGGCGGCGCACAGACCGCGATCCAGCCGCACACGGCGCGGCAGCTGGCCCCTGGTCTGCGCTGCCCGCTGCTCGGGCTGTACGGCGCGGCGGACCAGAGCATCCCGGCGGATCAGGTCCAGGCGGCCGCGGTCGCCGCGCGACAGGCCGGCAAGACCGTGGAGATCGTGATCTATCCGGGCGCGGGGCACGGCTTCCACGCCGACTATCGGCCGAGCTACGACCGCGCGGCGGCGGAGGATGGCTGGCGGCGCATGCTGGCCTGGTTCCGCGGCCACGGCGTGGGCTGACCGGCCGCGACGGGTGCCAAGCGGAGTGCCAGGAGGAGTGCCAGGAGGAGTGCCAGAGGCTTTGTCCTTGACCCCTTCAGGCCAAAGGCCCCAGACCCCACTTCCAGAGCAACGGATTTGAGTGGCCTCGATCCGAAGGGGCCGGGGGCCGCGCCCCTGCATTTCAACCAGGGGTGAAGATGTCGCAACTTGTCACGTCGGCGCCGGACCCGACTCACGATCCACGCACGTCCGCCATCCTCGACATCATCGCCAAGGAGACGCAGCTCGACCGGGACTCCCTGACCCTGGATGCGTCGATCGAGGGGCTCGGCATCCCGTCGCTCGACATGGTGCAGACGATCTTCGAGATCGAGGCCCGCTACGACGTCGAGATCCCCGTGGTCTCCGATCGCGCCGGCGCCGAGTTCAGCACCATCGGCGACCTCGTCGCCCACGTGCTGCGCGCCATCGACACCGCGTCCGAGACCGCGACGGGACGACTTCCCGGAGCTGCCACCGGGTGAGGCGTCGCGTCGCCATCACCGGCCTCGGCGCGATCGCCGCGACCGGAGCGGACATTCCTGGCCTGTGGGACGCGATCAAGCGCGGTGCCTCGGGCATCGGACCGATCGCCAACATCCCGACGCAGCGGCTGTCGGCGCGGGTGGCCGCCGAGGTACGCGGCTTCGACCCGCTGGCGCATTTCGACCCGCGGCGGCTGGCGCTGCTGGACCGGGCGGCCCAGCTCGCCCTGGTCGCGGCGCGGGAGGCGGTGCGCGACGCCGGGATCGACACCCGGGCGGCAGGCAGCCGCGGCGGGGTCGTGCTGGGTGCGGCGATCGGCCAGGAGACCATCGACTCGTCCTACCACGCCCTGTACGGGCAGGGCGCCAGCCGGGTGCATCCGTTCTCGGTGCCGCGGATCATGCCGAGCGGCTCGGCCAGCCACGTCTCGATGGAGTTCGGCCTGCGCGGTCCCACCGTGGCGATGGCCTCGGCCTGCGCCTCGGCCAACCACGCCATCGGGCACGCCTTCCAGATGGTGCGCGCCGGCATGCTGGACGTCGCCGTGACCGGCGGCGCCGACGCCTCGATCGTCGTCGGCGTGCTCAAGGCGTGGGAGGGGCTGCGCGTGCTCAGCCCGGACGTGTGCCGGCCGTTCTCGGCCGACCGCACCGGCCTGGTGATCGGCGAGGGCGGCGCCATGCTGGTGCTGGAGTCCTGGGACGAGGCGGTGGCGCGCGGCGCCACCATACGGGGCGAGCTGATCGGGTTCGGCAGCTCCGCCGACGCCGGCAACATCACCGCGCCCGACGCCATCGGCGCCGCCGCCGCCATGCGCGCGGCGCTGCAGGATGCGGACCTGCCGCCGCAGGCGGTGGAGTACGTCAATGCCCACGGCACCGGCACCCGGCTGAACGACCGCATCGAGGTGTCGGCGCTGCGCACGGTGTTCGGCGCCCATCTCGATCGCCTTCCGGTCTCCTCGACGAAGTCGATGCTGGGTCACTGCATGACCGCGAGCGGCGCGCTCGAGCTGACCGCCACGGTGCTGGCGCTGCGCCACGGCATCCTGCCGCCGACGATCGGCTTCACCACGCCCGATCCGGACTGCGACATCGACTGCGTGCCCAACACCGCGCGGGAGGCATCGGTCGAGATCGCGCTGTCCAACTCGTTCGCCTTCGGCGGCCTGAACGCGACCCTGGTGGTGCGTAGCGCCTCCGCGCGTCCGCATCGCAGCTAGCTCGCGCCGACACACCATGATCCGGGCTGCCGCCAGATGATGCCGCACATCAACCGCATCGGCACGGCGGTGCCCGAGCACGACGTGCACTTGCCCTTCCTCGCCTTCGCCCGCACGCTGCTGACCGACGAGCGCGCGCGCACCGTGTTCGAGCGCATGGCCGAGCGCTCCGGGATCGCGCACCGCTACTCCCCACTAAGCCCGGGCAACGTGCAGGCCGGCGAGGTCGATGCCGGCGGCTTCTACCGGCGCGGCGCCTTCCCGGGCACGGCGGCGCGAATGCGCCTGTACGAGCGGTTCGCGCGCCGCCTGGCACTGCGCGCGGTGGAAGCGCTCGATCTCGGCGCCGAGCGGCACCGCATCACGCAGATCGTGGTCGCCTCCTGCACCGGCTTCACCGCGCCGGGACTGGACCTGCAGCTCGCCGAGGCGCTCGCCCTGCCGGCCGCGGTGGGACGCACCCTGGTCGGCTTCATGGGCTGCTCGGCGGCGGTGCCGGCGCTCCGGGTCGCCTGCGACGCCGTGCGGGCCGATCCGCAGGCGCGCGTGCTGGTGGTGAATTGCGAGCTCAGCACCCTGCACCTGCAGGAGAGTGCGGACCTCGAGACGGTGCTCTCCTTCATGCTGTTCGCCGACGGCGCGTCGGCCGCCCTGGTCAGCGCCGATCCGGTCGGGCTCGCGGTCGAGGGCTTCCGCAGCGTCATCGTGCCGGACAGCGCCGACCTGATCACCTGGCGCATCGGTGACCAGGGCTTCGACATGCACCTGTCGGGCAAGGTGCCGGGGCGGATCGCCGCGGTGCTGCGCACCGAGCGTCTCGGCGATGCCTCCGGCACCGGACCCGGCCTGTTGGCCGGAGAGGGCACGCAGGCCTACGACCTGTGGGCGGTGCATGCCGGCGGCCGTACCGTGCTGGATGCGGTCGAGATCAGCCTCGGCCTGGATCCGCGCGCGCTGCGCCACTCGCGCGGCGTGCTGCATGATTGCGGCAACATGTCCTCGGCGACGGTGATGTTCGTGCTGGCGCGCATGCTCGCCGAGCAGGAGGGACGGCGGGGGCTCGGCATGGCGTTCGGGCCCGGCATGGTCGCGGAGACCTTCCGCTTCTGCCGCGCCGCATGATCGACCTGTCCTCGCGCGGCCACGGGCCGGAGATCCTGGACGGCGAGGATGTCGGGCCCGAGACCTTCGCCCGGGTGATGGACGATCTCGCCGCGGTCAGCCGGGTCATGCTGGCCTACGGCCCGACGATCGGCTTCCTGCACCGCGCCACCCGCAGCCTGCCGCGCGGAAGCAGGGTGCGGATCCTCGACGTCGGCTGCGGCGAGGGCGAGCTGCTGCGCCGGATCCGGCGCTGGTCGAACGGACGCGGCCTGCGGGCGCAGCTGACCGGGATCGACCTGAACCCGCGCAGCGCGGCCGTCGCGCGGGCCAAGACGCCGCCGGCGATGGCGATCGACTACGTGACCGGCGACATCTTCGACCGCACCGACGATGCCGACCTGGTGGTCAGCTCGCTGTTCGCCCACCACCTCAGCGACGCGCAGGTGGTCCGCTTCCTGCGCTGGATGCAGCGTCACGCCGCGCGCGGCTGGTTCGTCAACGACCTGCATCGCCACGCCGTCGCCTATCACGGCTTCGGCGTCGCCGCGCGCGCGGCGGGCTGGCACCGGATCGTGCGCCAGGACGGCCAGACCTCGGTGGCGCGCGGCTTCCGGCCGCAGGAGTGGCGCGCGCTGCTCGCCCGTGCCGACGTCGCCGCGCGGGTGCGCTGGACGCCGATGTTCCGCCTCTGCGTCGAGACGATACGCTGAGCCGATGCGCGTCGCCCGAGATGAGCGGCCCGCTCGCCTACGACGCTGACGTCGTCGTCGTGGGCTTCGGTCCGACCGGAGCGACGGCGGCCAACCTGCTCGCCGCGCGCGGCGTCCGCACCCTGGTCGTGGAGCGCGAGATGGCGATCTTCCCGCGCCAGCGCGCGATCGCCATCGACGAGGACGCGCTGCGGATCTGGCAGGGGGTCGGGCTGCTGGAGCCGGTGATCGCGCACATGAGCACGCACGTCACCCTGCATTTCCATCACCGCGACAGGATCTTCCTGAGCTGCGACCTGCGCGGCGGCGGCCGTCAGGGCCTGCCCGGCATGTGCTTCTTCCACCAGCCGCAGGTGGAGCAGGTGCTGCGCGACGGCCTGACGCGCCGCGCCGACCGGGTCGAGCTGTGCGGCGGCCACGAGCTGGTCTCGATCGAGCAGGACGCGCTCGGCATCACGGTCGGCATCCGCGACCTGCGGGCCGACGACGCCGCGTCATCGGCGATCCGCCTGGTGCGCGCGCGCTACCTGGTCGGCTGCGACGGCGGCTCGAGCACCACGCGCAAGCTGCTCGGCATCGCGCTGTCGGGCCGCTCGATCGAGGAGCCCTGGATCGACATCCAGGCCCGCGCGCGCGTCCCGCACGACGCGCCCGGCCGCCTCGACTTCAACTACATCGCCGATCCCGGACGGCCCGGCGTCGATTGCTACGCCTCGATGGGACAGCATCGCTGGGAGTTCCGGCTGCGCCGCGACGAGGATCCGGATGCCGCCCAGACGCCCGACGGCCTGCGCGCGCTGCTCGCCAGCCGCGGCGTCGACGCCGACCAGATCGAGATCCTGAGAAGCTGGGCCTACGTGTTCCACGTGCGCCAGGCCGATCGCTGGCGGTGCGGCCGCGCCTTCCTGTGCGGCGACGCCGCGCACATCATGCCGCCCTTCGCCGGCCAGGGGGTGAGCTCGGGCGTGCGCGACGTGGGCAACCTGTGCTGGAAGCTCGCCGCGGTGCTGCACGGCGCGCCGGCCTCGCTGCTCGACAGCTACGAGAGCGAGCGGCGCCCCAACGTCGCGGCGCTGACCCGGCTCTCGCTGCGCATCGGCGCGCTGGTGATGGTGCAGAGCCCGTTCCTCGCCGCCTGCCGGGACCTCGCCTGCCGGGTCGCGGTACGGCTGCCCTGGCTCGGCAGCCGCATCCGCGAATGCCGGATCAAGCCGGACTGGGTGTGCGGCCCCGGCCTGCTGGCGGCGACGCGGTCCTGGCGCAGCCCTGCCGGACAGCTGGTCTGGCAGCCCTGGGTGGTGCCGGCTTCGGGCTATCGCCGGCGTCTGGACGATGTGCTCGGCCTGGGCTGGGCCTACCTGTCGTGGCGCAGGCCGAACATGCCGGCACATCTCCGCGACGCCGGCGTGCGCGAGTTCGTGGCCCACGACTCGGGACGGTCCTGGAGGGGACTGGCGGAGGACGAGTTCATCGACATCGAGGGCAGGCTGCGGGCCCAGTTCCGGCGGCACCGCGCGCGCGGCCTGCTGATCCGGCCGGACCGCTTCATCTACGGCTCGGACCGCGACGACCTGGTCCTGGACCTGGCGGACGCCGCGGCCGCGGGATAGCCGTCGCCTCAGGCCTGCTCCATCAGCTTGCCGATCTTCGCGGTCAGGGCGTCGATGGTGAAGGGTTTGGTGAGGAGCTGCATGTCGTGCTTCGGCGCCTCGCCGCTCTCGACGTCGCCGACGAAGCCGGTGATGAACAGCACCTTGAGCCCGGGCCTCGCGGCGCAGGCGGCGTCGGCGAACTGGCGTCCGTTCAGGCCCGCCGGCAGGCCGAGATCGGTGATCAGCAGGTCCGGCGGCCCGGCAGACAACGCCCGCAGGCCGGAGGCGGCGTCCGTGGCCTCGATCACCTCGTGGCCGAGCTCTCGCACCACCTCGGCGATCACCATGCGCACCGCCGCCTCGTCGTCGACCACCAGCACGCGCGCGCCGCGTCCGGTGACCGGGCGCGCCGCCACCGGCGGCCCGGGTGCAGGGACGGGCGCCGGCATGCCGTCCAGGGCCGGCAGGTAGAGCCGGAACAGGGTGCCGCGGCCGAGCTCGCTCTCGATGTGGACGTGACCGGCCGACTGCTTGACGAAGCCGTACAGCATCGACAGCCCGAGCCCGGTGCCGCGCCCGATCGGCTTGGTCGTGAAGAAGGGTTCGAAGGCACGCGCCGCCACTTCCGCGTCCATGCCGGTGCCGCTGTCGGCGACGCGGATCGAGACGTAGCGGCCCGGCTCGATCTCGCCCTGTCGCACCGCGGGAAAGTCCTGGTCCAGAAGCGCGTTGCCGGTCTCGACGCTGAGGCGGCCGCCGTCCGGCATGGCGTCGCGGGCGTTGATGGCGAGGTTCAGGATCGCGCTCTCGAGCTGGTTGACGTCGCACAGCGTCGGCCACACCTCGTCCGGCAGCGCCATCTCCAGCTCGATCGACGGTCCGAGCGTGCGGCGCAGCAGCTCCTCCATGTCGGCCACCAGGCGGTTGACCTCGAGCGGCTGCGGATCGAGCGGCTGCCGGCGCGAGAACGCCAGCAGTCGTCGCGTCAGCCCGGCAGCCCGGCCCGCCGAGAAGATCGCCATGCCGATGTAGCGCTGCAGGTCGTCGAGGCGGCCATCCTCGGCCCTGCGGCGGGCCAGTTCCAGCGCGCCGCCGATGCCGGTCAGCAGGTTGTTGAAGTCGTGCGCGATGCCGCTGGTGAGCTGGCCGACCGCCTCCATCTTCTGCGCCTGCCGAAGCTGCCCCTGCGTCCGGTTGAGCGCCTCCGCGGCCTCCTTCTCGGCGGTGACGTCCTGACCGACCGCGTGGATGAAGCGCTCGTCCGGCACCGCGGTCCAGGACAGCCAGCGATAGCGCCCGTCCCTGTGCCGGTAGCGGTTCTCGAAGCGCCGCGTGGTCATGCCCTGCGCCAGCTTCTCGGCCTCGGCGACGGTGCGCGCGAGATCGTCCGGATGCACGAAGAGCAGCATCGAGGCCCCGACCAGCTGGTCCGCCTTCCAGCCGAGCAGGGCGGTCCAGGCCGGGTTGACCGCGGTGATGGTGCCGTCGAGGCGCGCCACCAGCATGACGCTGGTCGACAGGCGCCAGATCCGGTCGCGGTCGGCGGTGCGCTCCTCCACGCGCGCCTCCAGCGAGGCGTTGAGGTCGCGCAGCGCGACCTCGGCACGGGCGCGCTCGACGGCGACCGAGCTGCGCGCGGCGACCTCGCGCGCGATCTCGGCATCGTCCTCGCTCCAGCGGTGCGGGCCGTCGTGATGGGCGAACAGGAACGCGACCGTGCGGCCGTGACGCTGCACCGGTGCGGCGAGGATCGACCGCACGCCGCCCGCCACCGAACGGCCCGCGAGGTCGTCGATGCGGAGCACCCGGCCCGCGCGCAGTTCGGCCGCGTGGGCGGGACCGTACTCGGCCAGCAGGTCCGGGCCGCCGGCGGCGCCCCGGATGCCGCTCGACGCGTCCCAGATGCAGGCCGGGTTCGACGTTCCGGTCGCCTCGGCGACGTCGACGTAGCCGGTGCTCGGCACCCCGAGATGGCGGCCCAACCCCTCGGTGGCGGCAGCCAGGATCGCGTCGGGATCGTCGAACAGGTCGCGCAGGCGATCGCCCAGCGCCAGCAGGAAGGCCTGCCGGGTCTCGGCGATCTTGCGCGCGGTGATGTCGATCGCGGTGCCGACGGCGCGGTAGCAGCGCCCCCGGTCGAACAGGCCCTTGCCCTTCGAGGCCACCCAACGGACGACGCCGTCCTCCCTGCCGACGGTGCGATACTCGACGTCGTAGGCGGCGCGGACCGCCGGATCCAGCGCCGCGGCGAACGCCGCGACCGTGGCGTCACGATCCTCGGGATGCAGGCCGGCCGCGTAGTCGGCGCGGCCGCAGGCAGCGCCGGGCGAGATGCCGAACATGGCCTTGGTGCGGTCCGACCAGGTCAGCAGGTTGGTGGCCAGGTCGAGATCCCAGGTCCCGATCTCCGCCGCCTCGGTCGCCAGCCGCAGCGACTGCTCGCTCAGCTCCAGCCGCAAGGCGGCAGCGCGACGCTGGGTCACGTCGAGCGAGGTTCCGGCCATGCGCAAGGGAGTGCCGTCGGGACCGTGCACCACCTGCGCGCGCACCTGCACCCAGCCGACGCCACCGTCGGCCCGCACGACGCGGTACTCGATGTCGTAGTCCGTCCCGGCGGCGACGGCGTGGTCGACCGCCTGGCGCATGCGCGGGCGATCGTCAGGGTGTGTCGCGGCCTCGAGATCCTGGTAGCTGAACCGGGCCGAGCGGTGGCACCCGAAGATCTCGCGGCACAGCGGCGACGTCGTCAGCGATCCGGTGGCGAGATCGAGCTCCCAGATCCCGAGCCGGCCGGCTTCGGTCGCGAAACGCAGCCTCGCCTCGCCGTCCTGCAGCGCGCGGGTGCGGCCGGCCGCCTCGGCGAGGAGGGCGGCGTTGTGGGTCTCCAGGCCGGTCAGCCGCTCATGCTGGGCGGTGACGTCGAACTGGCTGGCGAAGAAGTAGACCAGGTTGCCGTCGGCATCGTGCACCGGCGCCATCAGCAGGCGGTTCCAGAACGGCTCGCCGTCCTTGCGATAGTTTCGGATGTCGATCTCGATCGGCCGGACCGTTTGGATCGCGTCACGGATCCGCCCGACCGCCACCGGATCCGTGTCCGGACCCTGCAGGAAGCGGCAGTTGCGGCCCACGGCCTCCTCGTGCGCGTAGCCGGTCAGGCGGCAGAACGCGTCGTTGACGAAGACCAGCGGATTGTCGGCCAGGCGGACGTCGGAGATCACCATCGGCATCGGCGTCGCCCGCACCGCCGCGACGAACGGATCGGATTCGCGAGCGCGCCGAGAGGCAACGATGCGCGCGTCGGCCGAGCCGGCTTGCTCAGGCGTCGAACGAGACCGCTCATCGTCGGAGGCATGGCTCATCGTCAGATCGTGCTCCTCGATCCCCGTCCCCGACCTCTGGGCGTCACCGTCCTGGCCTCGAAGCTCTCATGGAACCCCCGGGTTCGTCCATGCGAGGCTCTCGGTCGGGCGGTCCCGGACCCGCTTGCCACGGGGGTGGTTGTCTCGCACCATCCGCCGGATGCTGTCGCTGTTCACCCACGCCGCGTGCCTCGCGCACGACATCGGCCCCGGGCATCCGGAACGCGCGGACCGGCTGCGTGCGGTCTGGCGTGCGCTGGAGCAGCCCGAGTTCCAGGCGGTGCGCCGGGAGGAGGCGCCGGCGGCCAGCCGGGCGCAGCTCGAGCTGGTCCATCCGGCCGCCTACGTGGATCGCATCCTGTCGATCCGACCGCCGGCGCCGCATCTCCAGCCGCTCGATGCCGACACGGTGATGAGCGCCGGCAGCGCCGAGGCAGCGCTGCGCGCCGCCGGAGCCGCCTGTGCCGCGGTCGACGCCGTGATGGCGGGGCACGCCGACGCCGCGTTCGCCGCGGTACGACCTCCGGGACACCACGCCGAACCCGGCCGCGCCATGGGTTTCTGCCTGTTCGGCAACGCCGCACTGGCAGCGATGCATGCCAAGGTCCGCTGGGGTCTGCGACGGATCGCGGTGGCGGATTTCGACGTGCATCACGGCAACGGCACGCAGGCGATGCTGCAGGACGATCCGGAGCTGTTCTTCGCCAGCTCGCATCAGCAGCCCTGCTACCCGGGCACCGGCGATGCCGACGAACGCGGCACGGCGGGGAACGTGCTCAACCTGCCGCTGCCGCCGGGCAGCGGATCGGCCGCGTTCCGCCGCGGCTGGCGGGAGACCATCCTGCCCGAACTCGACCGGTTCGCGCCGCAGCTGCTGGTGGTCTCCGCCGGCTTCGATGCGCATCGCGACGACCCGCTGGCGCAGCTGCAGCTGGAGGCGGACGACTTCGCCTGGGTCACGACGGCGTTGATGCGGATCGCCGATCGTCACTGCGGCGGCCGCATCGTCTCGATCCTGGAGGGCGGCTACGATCTCGCCGCACTCGCGGATTCGGCGGCCGCACATGTCCGGGCACTGATGCGCGTCTCGCCCGCCGATCCAAGCACGCGCTGACGTCGCGACCGGCTTCACCTGGACATGGTCATGCAGCTCTGCGCGCGGGTGGTTGACGTCGCCCGAGGCCGTGAGACGGGTCGCGGCGGATGGTCGCACCGATCTCGATCCGGAACCGAAAACGCTGGTACCGACGTGGCCGCGAGGGTACTGGCAGGACCATGAACCACCTGGTGGCGCATCCTCGGGAGCTGGACTGGTCCGACCGGATCGACAACTACACGCTGGAGACCGGCTTCCCGCGCAACCTCTTCATCGGCGGCGACGGCCGGGTCGTCGGCACCTGGATCATGGGGAACGACTACCGCGTCAGGTCGACCTATCACGGCGGCTACCCCGCCACCTACCTGCGTCGCATCCGCGCGCTGTTTCCCGAGAAGACGCGCGTGCTGCACCTGTTCAGCGGCAGGGTCGACCTCAACGAGTTCCCCGGCGACACGGTGGACTGCAATCCGCTGCTGAAGCCTACCTACCTCGACGATGCGCAGACGCTGCTGCAGGTGCCGCTCGAGCAGTACGACCTCGTCCTGGCCGATCCTCCGTACTCGGTCGAGGATTGCGAGCATTACGGAACCAGCATGGTCAAGCGCAAGCGCGTGATGAAGGCGCTGTACCGGCTCTTGCCGGGTGCCCACGTGGTCTGGCTCGATCAGGTGCTGCCGATGTATCGCGGCAACATGTTCGCGGTCGAGGCGACGATCGGAATGTGGAAGAGCACCAACCACCGTTTCCGAGGCATCACCATATTCCGCCGCCTCGGCGCGCAGGCGCCCACGTCGGTGGTGGAGCCGAGGGGAATCGAACCCCTGACCTCCTGAATGCCATTCAGGCGCTCTACCAACTGAGCTACGGCCCCGCGCCTCGTCAGCCTCGTCGGGAGGCTCATGAGAGGCGGCCGTATAATCCGGCGGCCGGAGGGTGGCAAGTGCTGATCCGCCCCGCGCTCAGCGCGCCCGGCCGGTCATCGCGCGAGCACGCCGTGGCGACGCAGCATGTCGAGCAAGGCCAGCATGGGCAGCCCGAGTATCGCCGCGTGCTCGCCTTCCACCGCCTCGAACAGCTGGATCCCCGGACCTTCCAGCCGGTAGGCGCCGACGCTCGACAGCACGCGCTCGCCCTCCAGGGCGAGGTAGGCATCGAGTGCGGCCTCGGAGAAGGCGCGCATGACCAGGCGAGGCCGCGAGACGTGGCGGCCGATCACGCGGCCATCCCGCGACAGCGCGAGTGCCGTGTGCAGCACGTGCGCCCGGTCACGCAGGGCCAGCAGCTGCGTACGCGCTTCGGCCAGATCGCGGGGCTTGTCGAACCAGCCACGCTCGCACACCAGCAGCTGGTCTGCGCCGATGACGATCGCCTCAGGGTCACGGACCCATGCTGCCTTGCGGTCGGCGAGCCGCTGTGCGGTCTGGTCCGGACCCAGACCCGCGTCGCGGGCGGCGCGCTTGATCGCCGTCTCGTCGATGGGGGCGGGTCGCACGGCGACGGTCAGTCCGGCATCACGCAGCAGGGAGAGACGGATCCGCGAGCCGCTGGCGAGGATCAGCGGCGGCCAGGCCGCTTGCAGTGCGGAAGAGACGACGGCCGAGGATGTCGGCGATGAGTCGGACGTGTGCATCGCTGTGAGGATAATGGGGTACCCGGGGATGGTCAGCACCGCGCGGCGACAGGGTACCGAGTCGTGGGGACGACCTGGCCGCGCAGCGTTACGGGGGGTTGTACACAGCCTGCTGTCGACAGGACCTGGAGCGATGCGAAGATCGCTGATCCGCTCAGGAGTCGTAGGTTGTACACGCTGTGGGGAAAGCGGGGTACCTTTTGCGAAACCCGGGTACCCCGTCATCCACAGGCATCAACACCTACACCTCCATTTCTTTCTTCTCCTTTCATGTTTAGAGGTGAGCTCGTCGAGGACGAAGGTGAGGGCATGAGCACGAAGCGATTGCTGCGTGTGCTGGGCGGCGAAGCGGTGTGGCCGCCACCGGTGTGGCTGATGCGACAGGCCGGACGCTACCTGCCGGAGTTCCGTGCCCTGCGTGCGCAGGCCGACTTCATCACCCGCTGCATGACTCCCGACATCGCCACCGAGATCACGCTGCAGCCGATCCGCCGTTTCGGCATGGATGGCGCGATCCTGTTCAGCGACATCCTCATCCTGCCCTGGGCGATGGGGCAGAAACTCGAATTCGTCGACGGCACCGGACCGGTGCTGGAACCGGTGCGTACCGCCGCCGACTTGGCGCGGCTGGATCCCGCCCGGGTCGCCGAGCGCACGGCGCCCGTCAAGGAGACGCTCCGCCGCCTGCGCCGCAGCCTCGACGCGCCTGGCACCGTGGGAGTCGCGTCGGGCGGCGAGACGACGCTGCTCGGCTTCGCCGGCTCGCCGTTCACGGTGGCGTGCTACATGGTGGAGGGCGGCGGCTCGCGCGAGTTCGCGATCACGCGCGGCATGGCGCTGTCGCAGCCCCAGCTGTTCGATCGATTGATCGAGCTGCTGACGCGAAGCACCGGCGCCATGCTCTGCGAGCAGATCGAGGCCGGCGCCGAGGCGGTGATGCTGTTCGACAGCTGGGCCGGCTTGCTGCCGCCTTCGCAGTTCCGGCGCTACGTGATCGCGCCGACCCGCGCCATCGTGATGGCGATCCGCGCCCGGCATCCCGATATTCCGATCATCGGCTTTCCGCGCCTCGGCGGCCTGCTGGTCGGACGCTACGCCGCGGAGACCGGCGTGCAGGCGATCGGCCTCGATACCGGCGCGGATCTCGAGGTGGCGTCGGGCATGCTGCCCGAGGGGATCGCCATGCAGGGCAATCTCGACCCGCTGTGCCTGGTCGCTGGCGGCGCGGCCCTGGCGCACGAGGCGGAGGCGATCCGCACGGCGATGCGCGGGAGGCCGCACATCTTCAACTTGGGACATGGCGTGATGCCGCAGACCCCGCCGGAGCATGTCGGGGAGCTGGTCGATCGGGTGAGGCTTGCCTGAAACTGCTCTGACGCGAGCACCGCTGCGTCTGCTGATCCTCGATTGCGACGGCGTGCTGATCGATAGCGAGCCGCCGTCGAACCGCCTGATCGCGCAGGAGTGCCGTGCGTGGGGATTGGCCATCACCGACGCGCAGGCGATGTTCCGCTTCGCCGGCAAGGCGCTGCAGCAGATCGCGGCCGAACTCCAGGAGCAGGACCGGATCGACCTGCCGGCGGATTGGCCGAGACGGATGCATCGTCGGCTGATGGCGATGCTCGAGCAGGAGGCGGTGCTGATCGATGGTGTGCGGGAGATGCTGGATGCGATGCGCGGGCTCGGCCTGCCGGTGCGGGTCGCGTCCAACTCCTCGCACGAGGAGATGGAAGTGAAGTTTCGCAGGACTGGGCTGGATCGATTGCTGCAAGGTCGGCTGCACAGCGCGCACGACGTCGCGCGCCCGAAACCGCGGCCGGACCTGTTCCTGTCGGCCGCGGCGGCCGAGGGCGTGGACCCGGCGGCCTGCCTGGTCGTCGAGGACTCCGACACCGGCGTGCTGGCGGCACAGGCGGCCGGGATGGCTTGCGCGGTGCTGCGTGCGCCGGGGGCGCATCCCGTGGTGCCGGTGGCGGCAGAGCATGCGGCGGCGATCGTGCAGATCCATCATCTGCACGCGCTGAGGTCCCTGGTCGTGGCCGCGATGCGGATCGAGGCCGCGACATGATCGACGCGCTCGGACCCTACCTGCTTTGGGAGAAGGCGCTGCACGTGATCTCGGTCATCGCGTGGATGGCGGGCCTGTTCTACCTGCCGCGCCTCTACGTCTATCACTGCATGGCGGCCGCAGGCTCGGCGCAGAGCGAGCTGTTCAAGGTAATGGAGCGTCGGCTGCTCAAGCAGATCATGAATCCGGCGATGATCTCCACCTTCTTCTTCGGCCTGATGCTGGTGCTGACGCCGGGTGCGGTGGACTGGCACGCGGGCTGGTGGTGGGTGAAGCTGAGCGGCGTCGTGCTGATGGCAGGTTTCCACGGCGCCTGCGCGGGTTGGCGCCGCGACTTCGCGGAGGACCGCAACATCAGGCCGCAACGCTTCTACAGGGCCGCGAACGAGATCCCGACGGTGCTGATGCTGGTGATCGTCGTCATGGCGATCGTGCAGCCGTTCTGAACATCGAGGCGATGCGGTCGTCTGGATCGCGACCGGTGCGGGACGTGGTGGGCGCAGTAGGGTTCGAACCTACGACCCGC
>CAXTNB010000028.1:0-14118 GCA_964245385.1 uncultured Acetobacteraceae bacterium
GGTTCGCGCCGATGTGGGCGTTCAGCTGCGGGCTGGTCTCGTCCGGGCGGCCGATCGGCGCGCACCCGCTCACCGCCGCCGCCGGCGTGCTGCTCGCCGGTCCGCTGCTCTGCGGCACCAGCCAGGCGGTGAACGACTGGTTCGACCGGCACGTCGACGCGATCAACGAGCCGAAGCGGCCGATCCCGTCCGGGCGGATCCCGGGACGCTGGGGCCTCGGCCTCGCCATCGGCTGGAGCCTGCTCTCGCTCGCCGTGGCGCTGGCGCTGGGACCCTGGGTGTCCGTCGCCGCGTCGCTGGGACTGGCGCTGGCCTGGGCGTACAGCGCGCCGCCGGTGCGGCTGAAGCAGAACGGCTGGTGGGGCAACCTCGCCGTCGGCATCACCTACGAGGGCATGTCCTGGTTCGCCGGCGCCGCGGTGCTGCAGGCCGCCATGCCCGACATCCGCGTCATCCTGACCGCGCTGCTCTACAGCATCGGCGCGCACGGCATCATGACGCTGAACGACTTCAAGTCCATCGAGGGGGACAGGCAGATGGGAATCGCGTCGCTGCCGGCGCAGCTCGGCCCGCAGCAGGCCTGCCGCCTGGCCTGCGCGGTGATGACGGTGCCGCAGCTCGCCATGGTCGCCCTGCTCTGGCGCTGGGGCCTGCCGGTCTACGCGGCGGCGGTCGGCGCGCTGGTGCTGGCGCAGGCGGCCCTGATGGCGCGCCTGCTCGCCGCACCGCGGGAGCGGGCGCCGTGGTACAACGCGACCGGCACCAGCCTCTACGTGATCGGCATGCTGGTCGCGGCGTTCGGGCTGCGGCCATGAGCGCGGCGGTCGGCGACGCCGCGCCGCGCCACGATGTCGCCGCGGCGGAGCCGCTCCACGATGTCGCCGCGGCGGAGCCGCTCCACGATGTCGCCGCGGCGGAGCCGCTTTACGATGGCATCGTCATCGGCGGCGGGCCGTCCGGCGCCACCGCGGCGCGCGACCTGGCGCTGGCCGGCCGCTCGGTGCTGCTGCTCGAGCGCGGCGGCCGGATCAAGCCCTGCGGCGGCGCGATCCCGCCGCGGCTGATCGAGGACTTCGAGATCCCGGACCACCTGCTGATGGCGCGGGTGCGCGGCGCGCGGATCATCTCGCCCAGCGACCGCGTCGCCCACATGCCGATCGACGGCGGCGGCTTCGTCGGCATGGTCGATCGCGAAGGCTTCGACGAGTGGCTGCGCGCGCGCGCCGAGGCCGCCGGCGCGCGGCGCCTGTGCGGATGCTTCGAGCAGCTCGGCCGCGACCGCGACGGCATCACCCTGGTGCAGGGCACCACCACCGCCAAGGGCGAGGCGGCGCGTCCCTTCAGCCTGCGCGCGCGCTGCGTCATCGGCGCCGACGGCGCGCGCTCCGCCGTCGCGCGGCAGGCGATCCCCGGCGCCGATCGCATGCGCTACGTGTTCGCCTACCACGAGATCGTCCGCTCGCCGCGCGACGCCAGCTTCGACGGCGCGCGCTGCGACGTCTACTACCGCGGCGCCCTGTCGCCGGACTTCTACGGCTGGGTGTTCCCGCACGGCGACACCACCAGCGTCGGCCTCGGCAGCGCCCAGAAGGGCTTCGGCCTGCGTCGCGCCACCGACGCGCTGCGCGAGGCGGCGGGCCTGAGCGACGCGCAGACGATCCGTCGCGAGGGCGCGCCGATCCCGCTCAAGCCGCTGCGCCGCTGGGACAACGGCCGCGACGTCGTGCTGGCCGGCGACGCCGCCGGCGTGGTCGCCCCGGCGTCCGGCGAGGGGCTGTACTACGCCATGACCGGCGGCGCGCTGGCCGCCGCGGCGGCGGACGACTTCATCGCCAGCGGCGACGCGCGCTGCCTGCGCCGGGCGCGGCGCCGCTTCATGCGCGCGCACGGCCAGGTGTTCGCCATCCTCGGCATCATGCAGCGCTTCTGGTACAGCACCGACGGCCGACGCGAGCGGTTCGTGGCGATCTGCCGCGACCGCGACGTGCAGCACCTCACCTGGGCCGCCTACATGACCAAGGAGCTGGTGCGCGCGAAGCCGATCGCCCACGTCAGGATCTTCTTCAAGAACATCCTGCACCTGACCGGCGTGCTCTCGACGTGAGCGTACCCACCATCGTCGCCAGCGCCTCGGCGATCGCGGTGCTGGGACTGGGCGGAGCGCTGACCAGGATCGGGTCCTGGTACGCGTCGCTGCGCAAGCCGAGCTGGCAGCCGCCGGGCTGGCTGTTCGCCCCGGTCTGGAGCGTGATCGGCGGCCTCACCGCCTGGGCCGGCGTGGTCGCCTGGGAGTCGCTGCGCACCTCGCTGGAGCGCGGCGTGCTGCTGGCGCTGTTCGCGCTGAACGGCGCGCTGAACATCTGCTGGAGCCTGCTGTTCTTTAATCGCGAGCGGCCGGACTGGGCGCTCAGGGAAGTCGTGCTGCTCTGGCTCTCGATCCTGGCGCTGATCGTCGACACCGCCATCCGCACGCCGAAGGCCGCCTGGCTGCTGGCGCCGTACCTCGCCTGGGTGTCGTTCGCGGCGTTCCTCAACCTGATCATCGTGCGGCTCAACCCGCAAGCGCGACCCTCCTGATCGGATCCAGCATGAGCGCTCCCAACCTGCACGTCATCGACCCGCACGCCATCGCCGAGAAGGTCGGCCTCGCCCTGGACACGCTGATCGCGGCGCGCGGGGCGCACTGTCCGGCGTCGGCGGAGACGCAGGATCCGGCGCCGGGTGCCGCCGCCGGGATCACGGTGCCGCGCCACCGCCCGACCCTGCCGCTGCGCGTCGGCACCCGCGGCTCGCCGCTGGCGCTGACCCAGACACGCGGCTTCCTCGCCATGCTGGCCCGGCTCTGCCCGCGTCTGCAGGAGATGGACGTGTTCCGCGAGCAGGTCATCCGCACCACCGGCGATGCGGTGCAGGATCGTCCGCTGGCCGAGATCGGCGGCAAGGGGCTGTTCGCCAAGGAGATCCACGAGGCGCTGCTCGACCGGCGGATCGATCTCGCCGTGCACAGCCTCAAGGACCTGGAGACCGTGCTGCCGCCCGGCATCGTGCTCGCCTGCACGCTGCGCCGCGAGGACCCGCGCGACGCCCTGATCCTCGGCGACGAGTGCGGCAGCATCGACCGCGCCTCCGACGGCCGCGACTTCTACGGCTGCCTGCCGCAGGGCGCCTTGATCGGCACCGCGTCGGTGCGGCGACAGGCGCAGCTGCTGCATGCGCGGCCAGACCTGCGCGTCGCCATGCTGCGCGGCAACGTGCAGTCCCGGCTGGACAAGATCCGGCACGGCGTCTGCGACGCCAGCCTGCTGGCGCTGGCGGGTCTGCGCCGGCTCGGGCTGGACCACGAGGCGTCGGTGGTGCTGGATCCCGAGATCATGGTGCCGGCCGGCTGCCAGGGGGTGGTCGGCATCACCGCGCGCGAGGACGCCACCGAGCTGCGCATGCTGCTGAAAACGATCGAGGATCAGGACGCCCGCCATACCGCGACCGCGGAGCGCACCCTGCTGCAGAGCCTCGACGGCTCCTGCCGCTCGCCGATCGGCGCGCACGGGGCGATAGGGGCGGACGGGCGGCTGCACCTCACCGGCCTGGTGGCGCGCGAGGACGGCTCGTTCCTGCTGCGCCGGAGCCTGTCGGGACCTGCGGACGATGGCCGCGTGCTGGCGGAGGAGCTGGCGCGCTCGCTGCGGGCCGACAGCCCTGGCGACATCTTCGCCTGAGGCGGTCAGCCCGCGCCGAAGCGGATCGCCGCCACCGTCGAGTAGATCAGCGCCAGCGAGTCCTTGTTGAACGGTTCCGCGGAGGCCGGGGTGATCAGCCGGTTCTGCACGTCGCTCAGTGCCTCGACCGCCTGCACCGTGTTCGGATCGACGTCCGATCCGTTCGCCACCGGCATCAAGTATAGAAGAAGCAGTGCGTGGGTGTTGACGTGCTCGGTGTCGAGCGCCGATCGAAGGCAGGATCCCCTGCGATCGACATCGACCACGGGCGCCGCAGGGTCGTCAGAGAAGGCTTTCCTTGCGAGCATATCTGCTACTCCATCGGGAACATCGTCTTCGCTTGCTCGACATTGTTGAATCCATCAGCCCTGCCCGCATCTGCGATGGCTTTATTTGAGTATCCAGACACGCAGCCATTCCAAATTATGGAACGATCCCGTTCGCCTCCCGTCGCGGCAGTTCTGCCTGCATTTGTTTCCTACTTTGATGAGATTTCGGCAATGTCTAATTATCGCCGATGCACGCGGCCGATCATCTGCTGCGCTGCAACACGATGATCAGGAAAGCGCCGCTCGGTCGCAGTCCGGGGCAGCAAGGATCGGCAGCCTAGCCTCGTGCCAAGCTGTGCTGCAGCGGCTTGCAGCTGCTCGGCGGTGCCGTTTCGGCTCCGGCGTTCACGCCGCGCTCGCCGCGCAGGGCGGTGTGCAGTCCGGGATCATGCGGTTGCGGCCGGTGGTTGGCCAGCGACGTGGGCAGGCTTCGGCCCAGCACCAGCAGGCGCCTGCCGCGCGGCACCACCTGTCGAGGTGAGGACAGGTAGGCCGGTCCGAGTGCCCGGATGCGCTGTCCGATCTCGCGGTAGAGCGAGGCCGCCGACCCCACCGCGAGGCGCGACCGCCACGGCAGGTAGGCCAGGCCGCGGTGCCCGCTCGCGTAGTAGAGCTCGGCCAGATCCAGCACCCGCGTCACCGCCTCGAACACCGGCTCCGGTCGTCGCAGCTCGCTCGGCGCCACCCAGCTCGCCGGCAGGTATACCCGGTCGCGCCGCGCATCCTCGACCACGTCGCGGGCGATGTTGGTCAGCTGCATCGCGACCCCGAGATCGAGCGCGTGCGGTGCCGCGAGCGGATCGCGCACGCCGAGCAGCCGGCACATCAGCAGCCCCACCGTGCCGGCGGCGCCGTAGGCGTAGCGCAGCAGCGCCGCCGCGTCGGGGATCCGGACCGGCCCGAGGTCGCCGATCATGGTGTCGATGAGCCGTGCCGCGACCATCGGGTCGAGGCCGTGTCGCGCGGCCAGCCTCAGGAAGCCGGCCAGCGCCGGATGCGTCGCCTCGCCCTCCAGCATCGAGCGGCGCAGCGACAGCAGGGCGCTCCTGGCGACGGTGCGATCTTCGGTCTCGTCGGCGAGATCGTCGACGGTGCGGCAGAAGCTGTAGAGCTCGGCGGCGTCGTGCAGCAGGTCGCGTGGCAGCAGGCTGCCCGCCAGCCGGAAGCTGCGGCCGTGGCGGCTGAGGGTGGCGAGCGCGGTCGTCGGCTGGGTCGGATCCGCCTGCGGCCGCGACCGCAGGCTCATCGACGCCAGGCCATCGTGTGCTGCGTGCGCAACAGGGTCTCCGCCACCTTCGCCGAGGTCAGCACGCCGGGCAGGCCGGCGCCCGGATGCGTCCCGGCGCCGACCAGGAGCAGCCCGTCCAGCTCTTCGGAGAGGTTGTGGAACCGGAACCAGGCGGACTGGGTCAGCCGGGGTGCGACCGAGAAGCCGGCGCCGTGCAGGCTGCGGTAGTCGACGGCGAAGTCTCGCGGCGTCATCCACGAGCAGCTGCACAGGGCCGCCCGCACGCCGGGCAGCTCGCGCTCGTCGAGCATCTGCAGCACGCGGTCGCGCAGGATCGGGCCGGCCGTCTCCCAGTCGATCGGCGCGCGCAGGTTCGGCACCGGCGCCAGCACGTAGAAGGCGTCGCACCCCTCCGGCGCGGCTCCCCGGTCGGTGGCGGTCGGACGGTGCAGGTACAGGCTGGGATCGTCGGGAAGCGTGGCCTGCCGGCCGAACACCTCGTCGAGCAGCGACTTCCACCGCGTGCCCAGCAGGATGGTGTGGTGCGCGGTGTCGGGATAGCGTCGATCGGTGCCGAAATACAGCACGAACAGGCCCATCGAGAAGTCCAGTCGAGCCAGCCTGCGGTCCGTCCAGGTGCGCCGCGCCAGCTCGGGCAGCAGCTGCGCGTAGAGTGCCGGCGCATCGGCGTTGGCGATCACCAGATCGGCCGGCAGACATCGCCCGTCGGCGAGGGTCACGCCGCTGACGCGCCGAGGGCGGCGTCGCGCCAGGATGCCGCACTTCCGGGCGTCGGCATACACGTTGATCCGTGCGACGTCCGCACCGGTCAGCACCGCGACGCCCTGCCTGCGCGCGAGGTCGCCCAGGGCCGCGACCAGTGCGCCGGTGCCGCCTCTCGCGAACCACACGCCCCAGCGACGCTCCAGATGCTGGATCAGGGCGTAGATGCCGCTGGTGTGGAACGGATGGCCGCCCACCAGGAGCGGCTGCAGGCTGAACACCCGACGCAGGGACGGGTCACGCAGGCAGGATGCGACCAGCGATGCCACCGAGCGGTGGCCGCCGAGCCGCACGATCGCCGGGAACGCCCGAAGCATGACCGAGAGGCGATGGAAAGGCTGCGCGCCGTAGCGCTCGTAGCCGATCGCGTACAGCCGCGCCGCCCGGGCCAGCAGACGGTCGTAGCCCGCGACGTCGTCCGGCGCCCAGGCGGCGACGCGCGCCCGCATCGCTGCGGCGTCACCGTCGTAGTCGAAGCGGCGGCCGTCGGCGAAGCTGATGCGGTAGAAGGGGGAGACCGGAAGCAGCGTCACGTGATCCGACAGGCGCTCGCCGAACAGGGCGAACAGCTCCTCGATCAGGAACGGCGCGGTGATGACCGTGGGTCCCGCATCGAAACTGAAGCCGTCCCGCTTCAGCACGCGGCCGCGGCCGCCGAGCTGGTCGAGCCGTTCGAGCAGCGTCACCTCATGTCCGAGGGCGCGAGCACGCAGTGCGGCTGCCAATCCTCCGAACCCAGCGCCGATCACGATGACCCGGCGAACCGGCACGCCGTGCATGGTGTCCTCCGGAAGTCATCGTCCTGGCCTCGTCCGTCATCGTATCGGACATCGTGAAAGCTTGTCGAGCCTGGGCCGGGTGCGGCCGGTCATGATCGCGACCCTCGTCGAGCAGCGGAGCTCGGGGCGCCGATCGAGCACGGCTCCCACGTCGACAGCGGCTTACGAGATGGCGATCGGATCCAGTCGGTCCGCGCGCGGCACCCTTCCGTCCTGCCTCGGGATCCGGACCGCCGCGAGCGTGGCCAGGGCCTGTCGCGGCATCGGACGCCCGAACAGGTATCCCTGCAGCTGATTGCACTTCTCGAGCCGAAGGATCTCGTGCTGCTGGCGTGTCTCCACGCCCTCGGCGATGACGGTCAGCTTCAGGCTGTGGCCGAGTGCGATGATGGCGCGCACGATCGCGATCGACTCCCGGCTCTCGCCGAGATTGGTGATGAAGGACCGGTCGATCTTGATCTTGTCGAAGGGGAAACGCTGCAGGTAGTTCAGGCTGGAATATCCGGTTCCGAAGTCGTCGAGCGAGATCCTGACCCCGAGCCGCTTGATCTCGGACAGCAGCCGAAGTGCCCGATCCGGATCATCGATCAGCACGCCCTCGGTCACCTCGATCTCGAGCCGGTCCGGCGACAACCCGGTGCGGACCAGGGTGTCGGCGATCTGCCGCGGCAGATCATGCTGACGGAACTGTATCGGCGACAGGTTGACCGCGATCTGCGCCCTGCTCGGCCAGGTCGCCGCCTCGGCGCAGGCGGTCCGCAACGCCCAGGATCCGAGCTGGTCTATCTGCCCGGTCTCTTCCGCCATCAGGATGAAATCCTTCGGCGAGATGGTCCCGCGCTGCGGATGATGCCAGCGCGCGAGCGCCTCGAAGCCCCTGATCTCTCCGGATATGCAACATGTCAGCGGCTGGTAGTGCAGTTCCAGCTCGTCGTCCCGGATCGCGCGCCGCAGATCGTGCTCCAGCGCGTGGCGAACCTGCAGCCGCTGGTCCATCTCCGCGTCGTAGAACCGGAACGCGTTCCGACCTTCTGCCTTCGCGCGGTACATCGCGATGTCGGCACTTCTCAGCAGTGCCAGGCCATCCTCACCGTTCGCCGGATGCAGCGCGATGCCGACCGAAGCGCCGACGACGACCTGCCTGCCCATGATGATGAACGGCGAGGACAGGCTCTCGATGATGCTCCGGCTCAGGTCCGCGCCGGACCGCGCCGGATCTGCCGCCGTGACCAGGATCGCGAACTCGTCGCCGCCCATCCGCGCCACCGTGTCGCCGGGCTGCACCAGCGACGCCAGCCGCTGCGATACCTGGATCAGCAGATCATCGCCTGCTGCATGGCCGAACTGGTCGTTGACCGCCTTGAAGCGATCGAGGTCGAGGCAGAGCACCACCAGACGATCCTGGACGCGCGAGGCGGTCGCGATCGCCTGCGTCAAGCGCTCGCTGAGCAGCAGCCGGTTCGCCAGCTTGGTCAAGGGGTCGTGCCGCGCCAGGTGCACCAGCTTCGCCTCCGCCTGACGACGCGCGGTCAGGTCACGCACCGCCACGGCGGTCGCCGCCCTGCCGCTGTAGTCGATCCGCCGGGCGTGGAACTCGGTCGGGATCGGAGAGCCGGCCGCATCGAGCAGCTCGACCTCGCCGGTGATCGTCGCACTCGGGTCGAGCTGATGACTGCGTTCCAGCCAGCCCGGATCGCAGGCGACGACGAACTCGGTGATGTCGTGGTCGATCAGCTCGTCCCTCGATCGTCCCAGCATGGCGCAGAGCGCCTCGTTGACGTTCAGGATCATGCCGCCGTGGTGGATGACGATGCCTTCGAACGAGACGTCGGCGAGCTGCTGCAGCCTGGCCCGGTCCAGCTTCTGCGTCAGCCTGTCCATGGCGACCATGTTGTCGCGGAACACCTCGACGGCGTCGGCCACGTCTCGCAGCTCGTCATGCCGCTCACCACCCGGGATCTCCGCGACGCGCTCCCCGCTGGCGAGCCGACGCATGACGGCGACGATACGGCCGATCGGCCTGATGATGCTGCAGGCGATCAGGTAGGAGAAGGTCATGCTGATCATCAGGGCGAGGAGGGTGCCCCCGTAGATCAGGCCGTTCGCCTCCTCGCGTCCCTCCGCCATCCGTCGCAGCTGGTTCTCGCTGATGAGGTCGGCGGATCGAAGCATGTCGTCCATGCTCATGAGAACCTGGCCGAGCAGGGCGGGCTGAACCCTCTGCGCATCGACGATGGTGTCGAAGTCCGCGTCGTATTCCGCGATGCGCGACCGCAAGGTGTTCAGGACCTTGTGCACGTCCGTATCCGGCACGTCGCCGGCCAGGATCTTGACGAAGACCTGCATCCGCTGCGTGGCCTGACGTACGCGTCCGGCGGCCGCCTCGCTGCCGACGCGCAGAAAATCCCGCTCCGCCATCGCGGCCTGCTGGCTGAAGACGATGATCTGCTGGGCGATCTGGCGTCCTGCGGCGGCGGTGGCGGCGAGGTCGCGCGCATCATCGAGATTGCCGACGGCGTTTATGATCCCGGTGCCGAACCCGGCGTAGAGGCCGTTGCCGTCGCTCTCCACGATGCCGGCCTGAGCCAGCAGCCTGCCGGCATCCACCGGACCGGGTGCGGAGATCATCTTGCGGTAGCTGGCGGTCGCCTGGCGAAGCGGCTTCAGCACGTCCTCCGACGGCAGGCGCAGGGCGATGTCGGCGATGGCGACGTCCATCGTGTCCAGCTTCAGCAGCAGGGCGCTCCGCTGATCGGGGTCGCGGTCGGCGACGAATTTCGCCGTCTGGTCGTGAACGCCGGACAGCGCGTTCTCGAACTGCATGCCGATCTCCAGGATGTCGGCGGTGGTCTTCAGGTCGATCGCGTTGTCCTTGAGCTGGCTGATCGCGGTCTCGAAGCGCGCCGCCTGCAGGTCCGAGACCTGACGGGCCACCTCGACCAGTTGATCCGCCACCGCCTTGCGTTCAGCGACCAGCCGGTTCTTGATCCCCTGGTTCGAGTTGAAGCTCCTCATGATCGTCTCGTAGAGCACGAGGCTGGCGCGCAGCCGGCCGATGTTCGAACGGTCGATCCTGTCGAACCGGTAGGGCTTCAGGCCACCGATCGCCGTCTCGACCTGCAACAACGTGATGGAGGCCAGATCCGGGGCCGCGCCGCGCACGACCTGATCGGTCGCGAAACGGAGACGATCGATGTCCTGCACCAGCGACTGCGCCGCGGACGATGCCGCGACCCGTCGGCTGTAGTCCCTCAAGCCGATCCAGCCGACTCCTGCCACGGCGAGCGTCAGCAGCATCATCGCCACGAAGCCGCTCGTGATCCTTACGCCTATGCGCATGGCGTCTTCTGTGCTGAGGCGAAGCACACGATGCCCGGCATTGCGGTCCTCCGAGAACGAGAGCTACCGCAGGAAGCCTATGCAGGGACGCGGCTGAACATGATTGAAGGAGAAAGCTTAAGATTGGCTTAGCGTGCCCGGGCCCGTCCGCATCCCGGATGCTGCGCGCGGCCGACGGCCAGCTCCGGCGTCAGGCGCATGCCGTGGTTTACTTGAGCCTCGAACGGATGCTAAGCCGCTGCGCTGGCCGGGTTAGCACAGCGGTAGTGCAGCGGTTTTGTAAACCGAAGGTCGGGGGTTCAAGTCCCTCACCCGGCATCACCGCGCGGGATCAAGATCGTCCCGGTTCGATGGACGCGCCTCTGCACCAGCATCTTCTCGTGCGCGATCAGGAGTACCGCCGGCTTGCGAGGAACCGGGACCCTCGACGCATTGCTGCTCGGCATCGCGGCGCTGGTCGTGTTCCTGCTGCTGGGACCGCTGCTGACGATCCCCCTGCATATTCCGCTGAACTATAACGAGGGCTGGAACGCGTATCTCGACCAGCGGGCGGTCGATGCCGGCGCGGGACCGCTGTATCCGCCGCCGGACGGCCTGGTCTTCAACAACTATCCGCCGCTCTCCTTCTACGTGGTCGGGCTGCTCGGACGTTACGTGGTCGGCGACATGATCGTGGCGGGACGGATCGTGGCCCTCGTCTCGCTGCTCGCCTCGGCCGCCCTGCTCGGGATCTGCGTGAGGCTGCTCGGCGGCGGCACGCGGGGAAGCCTCGCCGCATCGGGCCTGTTGCTGCTCTACGGCTGCACGTTCTCTCGCGAGTACGTCGCGATGGATGATCCGCAGTGGCTCGGACATGCGCTCATGCTCCTGGGCCTGCAGCTGCTGCTGCGAGGCGGCGCGGCGGAACGCTATTCGGCAGGCCGCGTCGCGGCGGCAGCCCTGCTGGTGACGGCGGGCGGCTTCGTGAAGCATAATCTGGTCGGGCTGCCGCTGGCGGTGAGCCTTTGGCTCGCGATCGTGCGGCCGCGGATCGCGGCGATGTGGTTGATGGCCGCCATCGCGAGTGTCGTGGCGGGTCTGCTGGCGACCGAGATGCGCCACGGACATGCGGCGTTCGCGGACGTCCTGGCGCACCACCGCATCTTTCGCGCCGCGCGCGTGATCGCGGCGCTGCAACGGCTGCTCCCGATGGTGCCGATGATGCTGATCGTCGGGCTGGCCTGCCGGCACCGGCGGTCCGGCGATCGGCCGCTGCTGTTCGCGTCGCTGTTCGTCGCGACCTCGCTGCTCACCGCGATCGTGCAGCGCCTGGGAGAAGGCGTGTCGTCGAATGCGTATTTCGAGACCATGATCGCATCGTGCCTCGCGACCGGGATCGTGGTGTCCAGGGCCGAGGCCGGCGAGCCGGTGCTTGCGCGCCGGGCGCTCACGCCCGCGGCGCTGCTCGGGGTCGCGGCATTGCCGGTGCTGGTGATCATGCCGTGGCGGCTGACACCGGCGTGGGGCGATGTTCGTGACCGGGCAGAGCGCGCGCGGTCGTGGCAGCCGATCATCGCCCAGATCGCGCGCGCGCCGGGGCTCGCGGGATGCCGGAGCTTGGCGCTGTGCTTCTGGGCCGGCAGACCGTTCGAAATCGATCAGTTCAACCTGGAGCAGAGCGTTCTGACCGGCGGGTCGATCGCCCGTTTCGAGGCGCTCGCGCGCACGCACGCCTTCGGCGTGTTCGAGTACGGCTGGGGCTCCTTCGCCGGAGCGCACTGGGCCGAGACGGTGAGGCATGATCCGCTGCTGCTGGAGCTGGTCGAGCACGGGTACGTGTCCGTCATCAGGCCGGGCCGCGGCGTCGTGCTGCTGGTGCCGCGGCCGGAGGACGCCGTCGTCCGGTAGGAAGGTCTGGTTCGATCCGCCCTGCTGGGACAGATCCGTCGCTGCGGCTATGCTCCGGACGCGCGATCGCGGAGCGGCCCGACACGCAGGAGAGCCACCCGTCGCAGCCTATCGCGTCGATGCACGGACGAGGATGACCGAGATGTCGAACCGCACCAACGAAGCCCTCAGGACGCCGTCGCACCGCAGCCGTCGGCTGCTGAGGCGAGCGCTCGACCTCGACGACTTCCAGCGTCTCGCGCGATCGCGGCTGCCGCAGGCGGTGTACGGCTACGTCGCGAACGGCAGCGAGGCCGGTGCGGCGCTGCAGAACAACCGCGCCGCCTTCGCGGACCTCCACATGGTTCCGCGCGTGTTGCGCGACGTCTCGAAGCGGTCGCAGGAGACCGTGCTGTTCGGTCGACGCTACGCGGCACCGTTCGGCATCGCGCCGATGGGTGCGGCGGCGGTGGTCGCGTTCGACGGCGACAACCGGATGGCCCGCGCGGCGCGGGCGGCCAACATCCCGTTCGTGCTCAGCGCCAACTCGATCACGCCGATGGAGGAGCTGGTGCGCAGCAGCCCCGGCGCCTGGTTCGCCGCCTACCAGTCGGCGGAGGCGGACAAGATCGAGCGGATGGTCGACCGCGTGGCGCGGACGGGGATCGAGGTGTTCGTGCTGACGGTGGACGTGCCGGTGGGATCGAACCGGCCAGCCGATACCCGCTCGGGCTACAGCATGCCGCTTCGCCCGACGCCGCGGCTGAGCTGGGACGGGGTGACCCACCCGCGCTGGCTCGGCGGCACCTTCGCCCGCACCCTGCTGCGGCGCGGCGTTCCGGCGATCAGCAACGTCGAGGCGAACCAGCGCATCGGCCTGTTCTCGCGCAAGGTGGCCCGCATCACCGGGCACAGCGCCTTCAGCTGGCAGCAGATCGAGCAGATCCGCAGGCTCTGGCGCGGCCCGTTCGTGATCAAGGGCCTGCTGTCGGCCGAGGACGCACGGATCGCCCGGGAGAGCGGCGCCGACGGGATCGTCGTATCCAACCACGGCGGACGCCAGCTCGACGCCGCCGTCTCGCCGATGCAGGTGCTGGCGGAGATCAAGCGCCAGAGCGGCGACATGACCGTGATCGTCGATAGCGGCTTCCGGCGCGGCACCGACGTGCTCAAGGCGCTGGCACTCGGCGCGGACTTCGTGCTGATCGGCCGTCCGTTCCTGTTCGCCGCCGTGCTGGCCGGCGAGGAGGGGGTGCGGCGCGCGATCTCGCTGCTCTGCAACGAGATCGACATCGACCTCGCCCTGCTCGGGCTGCAGAGCGTCTCGGAGGCGGCGCCGGAGATCCTGCGCGACGTGCGCGGCCGCAGCGGCTTCTGAGATCTCCTCTCGGCACCTAGCGCAGTCCGAGCACGTCCTCCATGCCGTAGAGGCCGGGCGGGCGGCCGATCACCCAGAGTGCCGCGCGCACCGCGCCCGACGCGAAGACGCGCCGGTCGAAGGCGCGGTGCGTCAGGGCGATCTGCTCGTCGGCCGAGGTCATCAGCAGCGTATGCTCGCCGACGATCTGGCCGCCGCGCAGGGCGGCGAAGCCGATGGCCCCCGGCTGCCTGGGACCGGTCTGGCCCTGACGGGCGAACTCCCGCGCCACCGCCTCGCCGCCGCGACCGCGCTGCACCGCGCTGCCGATCGCGAGCGCCGTGCCGGAAGGCGCGTCGATCTTCTGGCGATGATGCATCTCCAGGATCTCGGCGTCGTACGCGGCACCTGGAAGTGCAGCACCCAGGCGCGACGCCAGATCCAGCACCAGGGTGACGCCGGGGGAGAAGTTCGCGGCCTGCACCACCGCGATGTCGCGCGCCGCCTGCTCCACCGCCCGCTGCGCCGGCGCGGAGAGCCCGGTGGTGCCGAGCACCCAGGCGCAGGCGGAACCGGCGAGCAGGAGCGCGTGCGACGAGGTGGCGTCCGGGTGGGTGAAGTCGATCACCGCCTGCGAGCGCGAGGCCAGCGCGGCGAGGTCGCGGTAGAGCCGAGGCGCGGACGAGCCTGGCACGCCCTCGATTGATGCTCCGGGCCTGCC
>CAXTNB010000029.1:0-8539 GCA_964245385.1 uncultured Acetobacteraceae bacterium
CCAGAAAGGCGAGCTGCGCCTCGGTTTCCACCCCTTCGGCGCAGCTGGTCATGCCGAGCGACTGCACCATCTGCAGCACCGAGCGGGTGATCGCCTCCGCGCGGCGGTCGCGGCCGAGCGCGCTGACGAACTGCCGGTCGAGCTTGACCTGGTCGAACGGGTAGGTGCCGAGCAGGCCGAGGCAGGAGAAGCCGTTGCCGAAATCGTCGAGCGCCAGACGCACGCCCATCGCGCGCACGCGGGCCAGCTCGCGCCGCGCCATGCCGTCGGAGCCGAACGGCACCCGCTCCGAGAGCTCGATCTGCAGGCGCGCCGGGTCCAGCCCGGTCTGCTCCAGCACCCGGGCGAGCAGCGTCGGCAGCCGGTTGTGCGAGATCCACACCGGCGAGATGTTCACCGAGACGCCCAGCGCGCGCTCCCACGACTGCGCCTCGCGACAGGCCGCGGCCAGCACCCAGCTGTCGATCTGCTCGATCAGGCCGGTGGCCTCGGCGCAGGGGATGAACAGCTCGGGCGAGATGTCGCCGTGGCCCGGGCGGTTCCAGCGCACCAGCGCCTCGAAGCTGACCACCTGCTCGGTGGCGGTGTCGATCACCGGCAGCCAGTTCAGCGAGAACGCGCCGGTCATGGTGGCGAGCTGCAGGTCCTGCTCCAGCCCGGCGGACAGCTCGAAATGGTGCAGCAGGGTCGGGGTCGAGTGCACGTGCCGGCCGTCGCCCTCGCGCTTGGCCTGGCTCAGCGCCGCCTCGGCGCAGCGCATCAGCCCGGCGTTGTCGGTGGCGTCGGACGGGAATGCCGCGACCCCGGCGGAGGGGCGGAGCGGCAGGTCCAGCCCGTCGATGTGCGCGGGCTCGCGCAGCCGGTCCATCACCCGCAGCGCCACCGCCTCGATCTCGGCCGCCGAGACCCGGCCGCCGACCACCAGCGCGAAGCCGCCGCCGCCGAGCCGGGCGAGGAAGCTGTGGCTCGGCATCACCCCGCGCAGCCGGCTCACCACCTGCTTGAGCGACTGGTCGACCGCGCCGCGGCCGTGCATCTCGTTGAGCACGGTCAGGCGGCCGATATCGATGCGCAGCACCGCGAAGCCGGGCGGCAGCGCGTTCGGGCCGGCGTTCTCCGCGGCCAGCACCAGCTTGTCGAGATGCGCCTCCAGGGCTTCGCGCCCGGGCAGCCCGGTCACCCCGGCAGAGGCGCTGCTGTCGGTCTCGGCACCCGGCTCCAGGATCAGCATCGCGCTGGCGCAGCGCGCGAGGTCGGTCAGCGCCGCCAGGCCCTCGCGGCCGAACCGGCGCGGCCGCTCGTCGAGCACGCACAGGATGCCCACCGAGGCGCCGGCCTCGTCGCGCAGCGTGGCGCCGGCGTAGGACAGGAAGCCCGCCGCGCGCTCCGCCTCCGGCGCCGCGGCGAAGCCGGCCTCGCGCGACAGGTCGGCGATCTCCAGGGTCATGCGACGCTGGCTGACCATCTGCATGCGGATGACGGAGACCGGCAGGCTCTGCCCGCTCGACCGCCCCCAGGCGCCGCGTATCTGCAGCCGGCCGTTCTCCTCGACGACCACCAGCGCCAGCGGCGCGTCGAGGTCGCGCGCGGCGAGCCGGGCGAAGGCGCCGAACACGGTGTCATCGCCGTCGCCGAGCATCTGACCGGCATGCGGCAGGATCAGACGTTCCCCGTTGTGATGGGTCGCGATCGGCTTGGCCATGATCCGTGCCTCCTGCTCGTCACGCACAAGCGGCGCGAGTTTAGAATTGGTAACCTAATGTTAGCAAGGCGTCACCCCGAACCGCGCGCCTGCCGTCAGCTCGATCTCGCGGGCCCGCTCCAGCACGCTGGCGGCGAGGGCCTCGCTCTTCCGGACGCCGGTGATGCGCGGGATCGCGTCGTGCAGGCTCTCCAGGTGCTGCACCTCCCCGTCGGGGAAGATCGCCCCTCCCGCCCGCGGGGGGCGGCCGTCCCGGTCGCGGCCGGGGTGCGTCCGGTGCGAACGACGCCGGCAGCACCAGGCCCGCGCGCGGATAGGCCGTTATCGGCGGCGGCGGCTTCAGGACGACGGCCGGCTCGCGGCGCGCCCGATCGAGCGCCGCCCGCACCGCCGCCTCGAGCTGGACGTCGCCGCCGGTGACGGCCTCGTCGGGACGATCGTCGACGACGATGTCGGGCGCCACGCCGGCGTTCTCGATGATCCAGTGCCCGTCGGGGTCGGCGAGCGAGTCCTTGGGGATGGTGAGGAAGGTGCCGTCCATCAGCCGCCACGGCCCGTTGATGCCCTGCACGCCGCCCCAGCTCCGCGTGCCGACCAGCGGCCCCAGCCGGTAGCGGCGGAAATAGTACGGGAACTGGTCGCCGTCGGAGCCGGAGCCCCAGTTCAGCAGCGTCACCATCGCGCGCGGCGCGACCGCGACCGGCAGCGGCGACGCGGCACCCTCGCGGTTGACGAAGCTGCCGGCCAGCGGCCGCAGCAGGACGTTCAGCACCGCCTGGCTGGTGAAGCCGCCGCGGTTCCACCGGACGTCGATCACCAGCGCCCGCCTGGTCGCCTGCGGGTAGAACTGGCGCACGAACTCGCCCCAGCCGTCGCCCGCGAAGTCGCCCAGCGCCACGTAGCCGACCTCGCCGTGCGACAGCCGCTCGACGCGCGCGCGGTTGCGCTCGATCCAGTCGTAGCGCCGGAGCGCCGCCTCGTCCTCGAGCGGCTCGACCCGCAGGTCGCGCCGCGCACCGTCCGGCGAGGCGGCCACCGTCAGGGTGACCCGGTGCCCGGCGCCGACGAGCAGGGCATCGGGCGTGTCGGGAGCCCTCAGCTCCCGGCCGTTCACCGCCAGCAGCAGCTCGCCCTCGTGCAGGTCGAGGCCCGGTGCCGTCAGCGGGCTGCGGAGGGCGGCGCGCGTGTTGTCTCCCGACAGGATGCGCGCGAGGCGGTAGCGTCCGGAGCGCGCGTCCAGCGCGTAGTCGGCGCCGAGCCTGCCGGTCGCGACCGCGGGCCGGGTGTCGAACGACGCGCCGCGGCCGACGAAGGTGTGCGAGCTGGCGAGCTCTCCCTGCAGCTGCCCGAGCAGGTAGAGGAGATCGTCCTCCGACGCGACGTGCGGCAGCAGCCTCACGTAGGCGTCGTGCACCGCCTGCCAGTCGTCGCCGTTCATCGCGCGGCTGAAGAACACGTCGCGGTCGAGCCGCCACGCGTTCTCGAACATCTCCGACCAGGCCTGACGCGGATCGACCGCGGCGCGCAGCGTCGACAGCGCCAGGCTCCGGCCGTCGCCGGACGCGGGCGCGGTGGCGGCGATGCGCCAGGCGCCGTCGCGCCGGTACGCCACCGAGCCGCCGTCGCCGGAGAGGCTGTGGCTGTCCAGTCCCTGCAGCACCGCGCGGTCCGACAGCGTGGCCAGGTCGAACACGCGCAGCGCCGCCTGCTGCCCCGGCAGGTCGCCGTCGATGAGCTGCGGCGGCCTGGTCTCGTAGAACAGCCGCCTGCCCCGGACCTCCAGGGCGGCGATCACCGCGGGGGTGATCGGCAGTGCCACCGCGCGCGACATCAGCCCGTCCGGATCGACGCGGAGCGGCTCCTGCGCGGAGGCGGCGCGGGGAGCGAGCGGCGACGGATCGTTGCGGTCCAGCGTCGCGGCGAAGATGCCGTCGGAGTTCAGGGTGGCGATGATGGTCTCGTCGTCGCGATCCGACACCAGGGGCAGCTCGTTGCGCTGCGAGACGAAGATCAGCAGGCGGCCGTCGGCGGAGAAACGCGGCAGGCGGTCGCTGTTCATCTCGCCGCTGACGACGACGTCGCGCCCGGTCGTCAGGTCGGCGAGGTGGATCGCGCGCTGCCGGTTCGCCCGCATCGTGCTGTAGGCGAGCCAGCGTCCGTCCGGAGAGAACGCGGCGTCGCGGATCTCGGCGTACGGGTCGCGCGCGATCAGGCGCGGTGCGGCGCCATCGAGCGGAACCAGCCAGAGCGCGTGGTTCGCATCGGCGACGGCCAGGCGGTCGCCGGCCGGCGACCAGACCGGCGCGTAGAAGTAGCCGGTGGCGAAGCGGGTCAGGATGCGTTCGCGCCCGTCCGGATACGGGCGCAGCGCGATCTGCTGCTCGCCGGTCGCATCCGTCTGGTAGGCGATCATGCGTCCGTCGGCGGACCAGCTCGGATGATCCTCGTCCGCGCCCGGTGTGCCGGTAAGGTTGCGCGCCGCCCTGCCGGTCGAGACGGCGAACAGGTCGCCGCGCGCGGAGACCAGCAGTGCCGCGCCGTCCGGCGACAGCGCGTAGTCGACGCCGTGCATGGCGTCCGCCGCCCGCGCCAGCTCGCCCACCGCCTGCGTCCGCGGCGCCGTCCTGGCGCCGTCGTCGGGGACGCGCACCTCGACCTCGCGCAGCCTCTCCGACGGGAGGTCGATCGCGTACAGGCGGCCGCCCTGCTGGAACGCGATCGTGGCGCCGCCGAGCGACGGGAAGTCGACGTCGAAGTCGCCGAAGCGGGTGATCTGGCGGAAGCGCCGGCGGTCGAGATCGTAGGCCCAGACGTTGGCGCGGAAGCCCCGGCCGCGGTCGGAGAGGAAATAGATCGTGCGTCCGTGCCACATCGGCGCGGTGTCGGTTCCCTTCCAGTCGGTGATCCGGTCGAGGCGCCCGCCGTCGAAATCGTAGGTGTAGATGTCCTGCGCCTGACCGCCGACGTAGCGCTTCGGCAGCGCGCCGTTACGGAAGATGCGGTTGAAGGCGACGGCGCGGCCGTCAGGCGAGTACGAGAGCAGGCCGGAATGGTCGAGCGGCAGCTGCTGCGGCAGCCCGCCCCCGACGGCGACCGAGAAGGCCCGCATCTCCTTGAAGGAGGGCGAGCGGCGGCTGGAGAGGAACACGACGCGGCGCGAGTCCGCCGTCCAGGCCACCACCAGCCCCTCGCCGCTGCCGCTCAGCGCGTCGTACGTCAGCCGCCTCGTGGCACCGGCGGCGGCGGGGATCACGTTGACGGCGTTGGTCCCGGCGCGGCGGGCGGTGAACGCGATCCAGCGCCCGTCCGGCGAGAAGCGCGGCGCCAGCACCGCACCGGCGTCGTGGGTGAGCCGGGAGGCGTCGCCGCCCGCCAGCGGAACGGTCCACAGCTCGTCGCGGGCGACGAAGGCGAGCGAGCTGGCGGAGGCGTTCGGATAGCGCATGAACGGCGCCGCGCCGGCCTGCGCCGCGCCGGCCGCCGTGCCGGTCGCGACCAGCAGCGCCACGGTCAGGAACATGACCCGACGCACGCCGGTGCCGCTGCGGTCGCGCGCCAGCCTCATTCCCCCCGCGTCATCGCACAGCTCTCGTCGAACGCCGCCGATGCTCCGACGCCGGCGGATCCGGGTCAACATGTCGGGCTCCGGAGCGCGGGACCGGGACGGGCGAGGGGCCTCGCCCCTGCCTCGGCGCCTCAGGATCCCGTTGACAGGCCGACGACGTCCGCCTAGCCTGAATGAAACGAGAAGCATGAATTTTTATTCAAGCCTCTCGGCGGATACCTCTCCAAGAGATCGGATCGGACGGCGACCATGAGTCCTGCCTCCCACGACCCCGCGCCCGCGAGCCTCGCCGGCGGGACCCCGGATCCGGCCGCGCGGCAACACCGACTGGCGCGGCTGCGCCAGGCCTCGGCCGAGATCCGCATCTCGGTGGTCAACACCATCGCCGGGCCGCGGATGGGTCACATCGGCGGCGACCTGTCGGTGACCGACATCCTCGTCACCCTGTTCTTCGGCGTGCTGCGCTACCGGGCGGATGCGCCGGACTGGCCGGATCGCGACCGCTTCATCCTCAGCAAGGGGCATTGCTCGGCGGCGCTGTACTGCGTGCTCGCCCGCGCCGGCTACTTCTCGCCCGACCTGCTCGCCGACTTCATGGCGCCGCTGTCGCCGCTCAACGGGCACCCGAACCGGCGCAAGGTGAGGGGGGTCGAGGCCAATACCGGGCCGCTCGGCCACGGCCTGCCGATCGGCGTCGGCTGCGCCGTCGCCGCGCGGGTCCAACGGGCGGAGTGGCGCACCTACGTGGTGCTCGGCGACGGCGAGCTGCAGGAGGGCAGCAACTGGGAGGCGGCGATGTACGCCGGCCATCGCGGGCTCGACGGCCTCACCGCCATCGTCGACCGCAACCGGCTGCAGCAGGGTGCGCGCACCGAGGACACCAACGCGCTGGAACCGCTCGCCGACAAGTGGCGGGCGTTCGGCTGGGAGGTGCACGAGGTCGACGGCCACGACCACGCGGCGCTGCTGGGCGCGATCGAGGCGCCGCGCCTCGGCAAGCCGCGCTTCGTGCTCGCGCACACGGTGAAGGGCAAGGGCGTGTCGTTCATCGAGGACCGCGTCGAGTGGCACCACAAGGTGCCGTCGGTCGAGCAGGTGCCGCAGGCGCTCGAGGAGCTCGCGGCACGATGAGCCCCGACGCCGCCCCCGCCGACGCGACGGCGCAGAGCTTCGACTGCCGCGTCGCCTTCGCCGAGACCCTCGCCGAGCTGGCGCGCAGCGATCCGCGCATCGTCGTGGTCTGCAACGACTCCGTCGGCTCCTCCAACCTGAACGGCTTCGCCAGGGAGTTCCCCGACCGGCTGGTCAATGTCGGGATCGCCGAGCAGAACATGGTCGGCGTCGCCGCCGGCCTGGCCAATGGCGGGCTGGTGCCGTTCGTCTCCGCCGCCGGACCGTTCCTGACCGGGCGCGCGCTCGAGCAGATCAAGGCCGACATCGCCTACAACGGCTACCCGGTCGTGCTGTGCGGCCAGAGCCCGGGCATGTCGTACGGCGAGCTCGGCCCGACCCACCACTCGATCGAGGATTTCGCCTGGCTGCGGCCGCTGGTCGACCTCACCCTGCTCAACCCGGCCGATCCGCGTCAGACGCGAGACGCGGTGCGCTGGGCCGCCGGCGCCGCACGGCCGGTCTACATGCGCGTCGGTCGCTTCAAGGTGCCCGCGGTGACGCCGGAGCACGCGGTGTTCGAGCCCGGCCGGGCGCTGACGCTGCGCGACGGTTCCGACGTCGCCCTGATCGGCACCGGCGTGCTGGTCTCGCGCGCGCTGCAGGCCGCCGAGATCCTGGCCGCATCGGGCATCTCGGCGCGCGTGCTCAACATGGCGACGATCGCCCCGCTCGACCGCGACGCGGTGCTCGCCGCCGCCCGCGAGACCCGCGGCATCGTCACCGCCGAGGAGGCGACCATCCACGGCGGCCTCGGCTCGGCGGTGGCGGAGCTGGTCGTGCAGCACCATCCGACGCGCATGCGCATCCTCGGCGTGCCGCACTTCGCGCCCACCGGCAGCGCCGCCTTCCTGCTCGACCATTTCGGGCTGAACGCGGCGGGCATCGCCGCCGCCGCGCGCGACCTGCTGGGCTGAGCATGGCCGCGCCCCTGATCCTCGCGATCGACCAGGGCACCAGCGCCACCAAGTGCGCGCTGATCGACGCCGCCGGGCGGTTCGTGGCGCGCGGCACCGCGCCGCTCGGCGAGCGGCATCCGCGACCGGGCTGGGTCGAGCAGGATGGCCGGGAGATCTGGGCCAGCGTCCGTGCCGCGGTGGCGTCGTGCCTGCAGCCGGCCGACGCCGCCGCGGTGGTCGCGGTCGGGCTCAGCACGCAGCGCGAGTCGCTGCTGCTGTGGGACCGCGACGGCGGCGAGCCGGTCTCGCCGGGGATCTCCTGGCAGGACCAGCGCGGCGCGGCGGTGTGCGACGCGCTGCGCTCGGAGGCCAACCAGGCGCTGGTGCGCGGCCGTAGCGGACTGCCGCTCGACCCGATGTTCTCCGCGGTCAAGGCGCGCTGGCTGCTCGACCAACACGATCCCGACCGCGTCGGCGCACGCTCGGGCCGGCTGCGCATCGGCACCATCGACAGCTGGCTGCTGCACTGCCTGTCGGGCCTGCACCTGACCGAGGCCGGCCATGCCTCGCGCACCCAGCTGCTCGACCTGCGCTCGGTGGCGTGGGACGACGAGCTGCTCGAGCTGTTCGGCGTGCCGCGCGCCTGCCTGCCGCGCGTGCTGCCCTCCACCGGTCCGTTCCCGGCGGTGCGCGGCCTGCCGCCGCTGCGCGCCGGCACCCCGATCCCCCCCGTGATGGGCGACAGCCACGCGGCGCTGTTCGGGCACGGGGCGCTGCGCCCGGGCCAGGTCAAGGCGACCTACGGCACCGGCTCCTCGGTGATGGGACTGCTCGGCGACGACACGCCGCCGCGCGGCGGGCTGTGCCGCACGATCGGCTGGATGACGACGCAGCCCGCCTACGCCGCCGAGGGCAACATCCGCTCGGCGGGATCGTCGCTGCGCTGGATGACCTCGATCCTGGGCATCGAGGTCGGCGAGATGGTGGCGATGGGGCTGCGCGCCGGCGGCGACGGCGTGGTGCTGGTGCCCGGCTTCGGCGGCCTCGGCGCGCCCTGGTGGGACCGCGACGCCGTCGGCCTGCTGAGCAACCTGACGCTGGCGACCTCGCGCGAGTCGCTGGCGCGGGCCGCCCTGCAGTCGGTGGTCGACCAGGTCGCCGACCTGGTGGAGGCGATCAGCCACTGCGTCGGCGAGGTCAGCG
>CAXTNB010000029.1:8549-11989 GCA_964245385.1 uncultured Acetobacteraceae bacterium
GCGTGGCACATCTCGCCGGCCTGTCCGCCGGCCTGTGGTCGCAGCGCGAGCTGGAGTCGCTGTCGCGGCCGCGCGACCGCTTCACCGCGCGGGGCACCGCGGCGGAGCGGCAGCGGCAGGCGCGGCACTGGCACGAGGCGGTGGCGCGCGCCTCGGGCCGGGCACACGGGGAGGCCGGGGAATGAGCATCGAGGACACGCCGGCTGCCGCCCGGAGCCGCACCGGCACGGCCGCGTCCGGCTGGCGGGAGCGCACGCGCACGCTGCGGCACCTCGTCGGCGGCGCGCAGGGCCCGCTGATCGGGCTGGTGCTGCTCTGCGTGGTGTTCGCGCTGTCCTCGAACGTGTTCCTGTCGCTGCGCAACGCGCTGAACGTGGTCGACCAGGTCACGACCCTGGGCATCCTGGCGCTCGGCATGACCGGCGTGATCATCATCGGCGGCATCGACCTGTCGGTGGGCTCGATCCTGGCGCTGTCGATCATGGTGCTCGGCTGGCTGCCGCAGGATTACGGGATCCCGTTCTGGCTCGGGCTGCTGCTCTGCATCGCGGTCGGCGGCCTGTGCGGACTGGTCAACGGCCTGCTGGTGACGCGCGCCCGGCTGCCCGCCTTCATCGCCACCCTGACCATGATGTCGGTGGCGCGCGGCCTGGCCAACATCACCACCGACGGCCAGCAGATCGTCGGCTACCCGGCCTGGTTCACCAGCCTCGCCATCGTGCGCCACCTCGGCGTGATCTCGGCCACCGTCGGGCTGTTCGCGCTGCTGGCGCTCGCCGGCTGGGTGTTCCTGCGCTACCGCGCCACCGGACGCAGCCTGTACGCGATCGGCGGCAGCGCCGAGGTCGCGCGGCTGGCCGGCATCAAGGTGCGCCGGCTGACGGTGCTGGTCTACGTCACCTCGGGCCTGCTCGCGGGGGTCGCGGCGGCGGTGATGGCGGCGCGGCTGGACAGCTCGCAGCCCTCGGCGGGGCTCGGCTACGAGCTGGACGCGATCGCCGCCGTGGTGATCGGCGGCGCCAGCCTGTCCGGCGGCATCGGCAGCATCGCCGGCACCGTGGTCGGCGTGTTCATCATCGGCGTGCTGCATAACGGGCTCAACCTGCTCGGCATCTCCCCCTTCATTCAGCAGGTGGTGATCGGCTGCGTGATCGCGGTCGCGGTGACCTTCGACACGCTGCGCCGCCGGTAGCCGCGCCGCGCACCAACGAACTTCAACGGGAGACGCAAATGTCCAGAAACGCCGCATCCGCCTGCATCCTGGCCGCTTCCGGTCTGGTCGCCGCCAGTCTGGTCGCCTCCGGTCTGGTCGCCTCCGGTCTGGTCGCCGCCCCGGCGTCGGCGCAGGACAAGCCGCTGATCGGGCTCGCCGTGGCCAACCTGCAGGCCGACTTCTTCAACCAGATCAAGCAGTCGGTCTCGCGCGAGGCGGCCGCCCGCGGTGCCGAGGTGATCGTGGTCGACGCGCACGGCGACTCCGCGACCCAGGTCAACCAGATCCAGGACCTGATCACCCGCGGCGTAAAGGCGATCATCTACATCCCGGCCGGCGCCACCGCGGCCGGCGTTCCGGTGCGCGCGGCGCAGGCGGCGCACATACCGGTGGTGGCGGTCGACCGCAACGCGCCGGACGCGCCCGCCAACAGCTTCGTCGCCACCGACAGCGTCAACGCCGCCCACCGGCTCGGCGACTACACCTGCAAGATCACCGGCGGCAAGGGCCACGTCGCCATCATCCAGGGACAGATCGGCACCACCCCGGAGATGGACCGCGACAAGGGCTTCACCGCCGCGCTGGCCAGCTGCCCCGGCCTGGTGGTCGTGGCCAAGCAGCCGAGCCAGGAATGGTCGCAGAGCGAAGGCTTCACCATCGCCCAGGACATGCTGCAGCGTCATCCGGACATCACCGTGTTCTTCGGCCGCGCCGACGGGTTGGCGCTCGGCGCCGCCCAGGCGGTCAAGGTCGGCAACCTCGACCATCCGGTCACCGTGGTCGGCTTCGACGGCGACGCCGCCGGGCTGAAGGCGGTGCGGAGCGGCACCCTCGCCGCGACCATGGCGCAGAAGACGCAGTTCATGGGCGCGCTGGCGCTGGACACGGCACTCCAGCTGATCGCCGGCAAGACGGTGCCGGCGGTGCAGCTGCAGCAGGCGGTGCTGACCACGCGCGCCAACGTGGCGCCGTTCATCGCCCACCACCCGTGACCGTGGGCACGATGCCGCCCGGACCGTCGCCCGGACCTTCGCTCGACGCGGCATCGCCGCCACCGCAGCTGATCCTCGAGGGGATCACCAAGAGCTTCGGTGCGGTGCGGGTGCTGCACGGCATCGACCTCGTCGTGCGCGAGGGCGAGATGGTGGCGCTGCTCGGCGAGAACGGCGCCGGCAAGTCCACCCTCTCGGCGATCATCGCGGGCCTGCACCCGCCGAGCGCCGGCGGCATGCGCTGGCGCGGCCTCGACTACGCGCCGCGCGGCCCGGGCGAGGCGATGGCGGCCGGCATCGGCCTGATCCACCAGGAGATGCGGCTGCTGCCCGACCTCAGCATCGCCGAGAACGTCTTCGTCGGGCGCCTGCCGATGCGCGGCGGCCGCGTCGACGTCGCGGCGATGCACCGCGCCAGCGCCGAGCAGCTGCACCGGCTCGGTCTCGACATCGCGCCGACGCGGCTGGTGCGCGGCCTGAGCATCGCGGCACAGCAGCAGGTCGAGATCGCCAAGGCGCTGACCCTGAAGGCGCGGCTGCTGATCCTCGACGAGCCCACCGCGGCACTCGGCCTGGCGGAGACCGAGCGGCTGTTCGGCCAGGTCCGCCGGCTCAAGCAGGAAGGCTACTCGTTCCTCTACGTCAGCCACCGGCTGGAGGAGATCGCGCAGATCGCCGACCGCGTCGCGGTGCTGCGCGACGGACACCTGGTCGCGACCCACGACACCGCCCAGGTGCCGGTGCCGGTGCTGCTGCGCGACATGGTCGGACGCTCGATCGACCGGATCTTCCCGGCGCGTTCGGCGCCGGCGGAGCGGGAGGTGGTGCGCATCGACCGCCTGACCTCGTCGGCGGGTGCGTTTCGCGACATCAGCTTCTCGGTGCGCGCCGGCGAGGTGTTCGGCATCGCCGGGATCGTCGGCGCCGGCCGCACCGAGCTGGTGCGCGCCATCGCCGGCGCCGACCCGGTGGCGTCGGGCACCGTCACCCTCGACGGCGCGCGGCTCGCCCCTGGGCGCCCGGATCTGGCGATCGCCGCGGGCATCGTGCTGGTGCCCGAGGACCGCAAGGGACAGGGGGTGATCCTGGAGCATTCCCTCGCCGACAACCTGGCCATGGGCAACGCCGACCGGCTGGCGCGGCAGGGCTGGATGGCGCCGCAGGCGACGCGGCAGTTCGCCGCCGGCCTGATCGGCCGGCTCGGCGTGAAGGGGCGGCCGGAGCAGAAGGCGGGG
>CAXTNB010000029.1:11999-12530 GCA_964245385.1 uncultured Acetobacteraceae bacterium
CTCTCCGGCGGCAACCAGCAGAAGGCGGTGATCGCGCGCTGGGTCGCGCGCGACCCGCGCGTGTTCATCCTCGACGAGCCGACGCGCGGCATCGACATGGGCGCGCGCGCCGCGATCTACGAGGTGATCGCGCGGCTGGCCGCGCGCGGCATGGCGGTGATCGTGGTCTCGTCGGACCTGGAAGAGGTGCTCGGGCTCGCCCACCGGGTGATGGTGCTGGCGCGCGGCCGGCAGATGGGCATCCTCGAGCGCGACCAGGCCAGCAACGTGCGGGTGATGGAACTGGCGACAGCGTGAGGACGGCGATGCGTGAGATGTTCGACCTGGCCGGCGAGATCGGCTTCGTGACCGGCGCCGGCAGCGGCATCGGCCAGCGCGTGGCGCTCGGCCTCGCCGAGGCGGGCGCCGACGTCGGCTGCTTCGACCTGGGCGGCAGCGCCGGCCTCGCCGACACGGTCGCGCGCATCGAGGCGCGCGGCCGCCGCGCGGTGGCGCTCGCCGGCGCCGGCACCGACGCGGCGGCGCGCGCCG
>CAXTNB010000029.1:12540-13232 GCA_964245385.1 uncultured Acetobacteraceae bacterium
GCATCAGCTCGGTGCGGTCTCGGTCGCGGTGAACTGTGCCGGCATCGCCAACGCCCACCCCGCCGAGACCATGCCGCGCGCGCAGTGGCAGCGCATGTTCGACGTGAACCTCACCGGGCTGTTCCTGTCGTGCCAGGCGGAGGCGCGGATCATGCTGCAGCAGGGCCGCGGCTCGATCGTCAACATCGCCTCGATGTCCGGCGTGATCGTCAATCGCGGCCTGCTGCAGGCGCACTACAACGCCTCGAAGGCGGCGGTGATCCATCTCACCAAGAGTCTCGCGATGGAGTGGGCGTCGCGCGGCGTGCGGGTGAACGCGATCAGCCCCGGCTACACGGCGACGCCGATGAACCTGCGCCCGGAGGTCGCCGAGCAGGTCAAGCGGTTCGAGGCGGACACGCCGCTGGGGCGCATGGCGAGCGTGGACGAGCTCGCCGGGCCGGCGGTGTTCCTGTCGTCGCGCGCGGCCTCGTTCGTGACCGGCATCGATCTGCTGGTGGATGGCGGATTCTGCTGCTGGTGAGCCGGTCGGAGTAGCCGCGCATGGCGCGGTCCGACGAGCTCAGGCTGATCGCGCGGGTGGCGCGCATGTACCACCTCGACGACATCAAGCAGGCGGAGATCGCGCGGCAGCTGCGCATCTCGCAGGCCGGCATCTCGCGCCTGCTCAAGCGCGCGCGCGAGGAGGGGAT
>CAXTNB010000029.1:13242-13562 GCA_964245385.1 uncultured Acetobacteraceae bacterium
CGATCGATCAGCCGTCGGGCACCTTCCCCGAGCTCGAGGAGACGCTGCGACGGCGCTTCGGTCTCGCCGACATCGTCGTCGCCGACTGCCGCGAGGATCGCGAGGAGCAGATCCTGTCGCGCATCGGCGAGGCGGCGGCCCGCTTCCTCGAGGTGACGCTGCAGCCGGGCGAGGTGATCGGCATCTCCTCGTGGAGCGAGAGCCTGCTGCGCATGGTCGATCATCTCGATACCGGAAGGCGGCTGGACGCGGCGCGGGTGGTGCAGATCCTGGGCGGGATGGGCAATCCGGGGGTGCAGGCGCACGCCACCACCCTGACC
>CAXTNB010000030.1:0-216 GCA_964245385.1 uncultured Acetobacteraceae bacterium
GCCGAATACCGCACCGGGCTGGACGGGCCGGAGCCGGCGCTGCTGGCGATGGTGCTGGTGGCGCTGTGCCTGCTCTGCCTGCTGGCGGAGGCCAAGGTGCGCGGCGGCGCGCGCTACGCCCGGGTCGGCCAGGGCACGCGACGGCGTCCGCCGCTGCAGGCGCTGGGCCGGGCGGCGCCGCCGGTGCTGGCCGGCTTCGTGCTGCTGGCGCTGGCG
>CAXTNB010000030.1:226-5256 GCA_964245385.1 uncultured Acetobacteraceae bacterium
ACGTCGCGGCGACCGCGGCGGTGCAGGTCTCGCCGCGGGCGCTGGCGGAGGCGACCTTCTCCTCGATCTGGCTCGGCCTCGCGGGTGCCGCGGTGACGCTGCTGCTGGCGCTGCCGCTCGGCGTGCTGGCGACGCGCTACCACGGCCGGCTGGTGGCGGCGCTGGAACGCTGCGGCTACCTCGCCCAGGGGGTGCCCGGCATCGTCGTGGCGCTGGCGCTGGTCGGGCTGACGGTGCAGTCGCTGCCGGCGCTGTACCAGAGCGCGGTGCTGCTGATCCTCGCCTACGCGGTGCTGTTCCTGCCGCTGGCCCTGGTCAGCGTGCGCGCCGCCCTGATGCAGGCGCAGCGGCAGCACGAGGAGGCCGGCCGCTCGCTCGGTCTCGGCTGGACGGCGACCGCCTGGCGCGTCACGCGGCCGCTCGCCGGTCCGGGGCTGGGTGCCGCGTCGGCGATGGTGTTCGTCTCGGTGGTCACCGAGCTGACCGTGACGCTGCTGCTGGCGCCCACCGGCACCACGACGCTCGCGACGCAGGTGTGGGCGGACACCACGACCCTGGCCTTCGCCGCCGCCGCCCCCTACGCCGCGCTGATGACCGCGCTGTCGCTGCTGGCCAGCTGGCTGCTGGCGCGCCGCTTCGGCGCCATCGCGTCCGCCACGGCAGGCTGAGGCGATGACCGCGGAGGCGCCGGGGAGCGGCCTGGAGATCGGCGCGCTGAGCAAGGGCTTCGCCGGCGCGCCGGTGCTGCGCGGCCTGGACCTCTCGGTGGAGGCCGGCCGGCTGGTGGCGGTGCTCGGGGCGTCGGGCAGCGGCAAGACGACGCTGCTGCGCCTGCTGTGCGGCTTCGAGCGCGCCGATGCCGGGTGGGTCCGCGTCGGCGGCCGGATGCTGGCGGCGCCGGGGCTGCATCTCGTGCCGGAGCGGCGACGGATCGGCTACGTCGCGCAGGAGGGGGCGCTGTTCCCGCACCTCGGCGTCGCCGACAACGTGGCGTTCGGGCTGGACCGGCGGCAGCGCCGCGCGCGGCACCGCGTCGACGAACTGCTGCGCCTGGTCGGGCTGTCCGCCGCCTACGCCGACCGGCTGCCGCACGAGCTCTCCGGCGGCGAGCAGCAGCGCGTGGCGCTGGCGCGTGCGCTGGCGCCGGAACCCGCGATGGTGCTGCTGGACGAGCCGTTCTCGGCGCTGGACGCGGCGCTGCGTGCCGACACCCGGCAGGCGGTGGCCTCGGCGCTCGCCGCTGCCGGAGCGACCGCCCTGCTGGTGACGCACGACCAGTCGGAAGCGCTGTCGATGGGCCACCGGGTGGCGGTGCTGCGGGAGGGGCGGCTGATCCAGGTCGCGGATCCGCGCACCCTGTATCGCCGGCCGGTGGACGCGGCGCTGGCCCGCTTCGTCGGCGAGGCGGTGCTGCTGCCCGGCCGCGCCGCCGGCGGCGAAGCCAGCTGCGCGCTGGGGCCGCTGACCCTGGCCGAGGGCGCGCGCGAGGGGGCGGTCGAGCTGATGATACGTCCCGAGCAGATCCGCGCGCTGCCGGCGCACGAGCCGGGGATCGCGGCGGAGGTCGTCTCCTCGGTGTTCTACGGCGCCGAGGCCAGCGTCCGGCTGCGCCTGCAGGACGGCAGCCTGCTGTCGGCCAGGATGGCGGGGCAGGCGGCACCCGCGCCCGGCGCCCGGGTGCGGCTGCGGGTCGAAGGCGAGGTGGTCGCCTTCGCGCCGCCGGCTTGACCGCGAGGCCGCGCGCGGCTAGATGAGAATGATTATCATTAACAGATCATCGACTCGCGGTCGCTGGAGCCTCAGATGGCGTCTTGCCTCATGCTTCCCCTGCACCTTCCACGACGCCTGAGCCTGCGCCTGCGCCTGAGCGTGTCTGCGGCCTGCCTGGCCGCCGCGCCCTGCTGCGGCGGCCAGGCCCTGGCGCAGGTCGCCCTGGCGCAGGCCGCCGCCTCGCAGGGCCTCCCCGGCAGCACGACGCAGCAGAACCCGACCCCCGGAGACGCCGGGAGCGCCGCGGGCGCGCAGGGTGCTGCGGCCTCGCCCGGCGAGCCCGGCTTCACCACGCAGCTGTTCGCCTCCTCGCGCAGCAACCTGCTCGGCGACCTCTGGGGGGTGCGGCCGAAGCTCGGCAGCTACGGCGTCTCGCTGGGCCTGCAGGAGACCAGCGAGGTGTTCGGCAACGTCACCGGCGGCATCCATCGCGGTGCCGACTATGACGGGCTGACCCAGCTCAGCCTGGGCCTCGACACCGGCCGCGCCTTCGGCTGGCAGGGCGGCACCTTCAACATCAGCGCCTTCCAGATCCACGGCCGCAACCTGAGTGCCGACAACCTCGACAGCCTGCAGACCGCCAGCGGCATCGAAGCGCAGCGCGCGACGCGGCTGTGGGAGCTCTGGTACCAGCAGGCGCTGCCGGACGGGCTCGACGTGAAGCTCGGCCAGCAGAGCCTGGACCAGGAATTCATCGACAGCACCGGCTCCGGGCTGTTCATCAACACGATGATGGGCTGGCCGCTGATCCCCTCGGTCGACCTGTATGCCGGCGGCCCGGCGTACCCGCTCTCCTCGCTCGGCGTGCGCCTGCGGGCGCAGCCGAGCGGGAACCTGACCATCCTGGGCGGCGTGTTCGACGACAACCCGCCGGGCGGCGGCTTCGGCGACGACAGCCAAGTGCGCGGTGCGGAGCAGTCCGGCACCGCGTTCGACCTCGGCACCGGGGCGCTGGCGATCGCCGAGGTCCAGTACGCGATCAACCAGCCCTCGCTCGGCGAGATGGAGTACGGTCGCGGCGGCGGCGGCCTGCCCGGCGCCTACAAGCTCGGCGCCTGGTTCGACAGCGGCGCCTTCCCCGATCAGCGCTTCGATGCCAACGGCCTGTCGCTGGCGAACCCGGAGAGCAGCGGCGACCCGAAGCTGCGTCGCGGCGACTGGAGCGTCTACGGCGTGTTCGACCAGATGCTGTGGCGACCCGCGGCCGACGGTCCGCGCGCGGTCGGCGTCTTCGCCCGCATCATGGGGGCACCCGACGACCGCAACCTGGCCAGCTTCAGCATCAATGGCGGGATCACCCTGAAGGCGCCGCTGCCGGGCCGCGACAACGACAGCTTCGGCATCGGCTACGGGCTGGCGAAGATCAGCGACCGGGCCAGCGCGCTCGACTCCGACCAGGCGCTGTTCGGCCATCGGGTGCCGGTGCGCTCCAGCGAGAGCTTCATCGAGGTCACCTACCAGGCGCAGCTGGCGCCGTGGCTGTCGCTGCAGCCGGACTTCCAGTACGTGTTCACGCCCTCCGGCGGCGTCCAGGATCCGGACGATCCGGACCGCCGCATCGGCAACGAGGCGGTGTTCGGCGTGCGCACCGCCGTCACGTTCTAGACGCTGCGGCACCGGACCCAGCAGGAGGCTTCCAAATGCGAGTAACTCGCGCTATCAACACGTCCCGGCCGAACCGGACTTCGCCGAACTCCTCAGCCTCCCGGAGCCTGCCCATGCCACGCGCGACCCGACACCTGGCGCATCGCGCGGCCGCGATCGGGATCTGCCTGCTGGGCCTGTCCGCCGTCGCGGCGCGCGCCACCGAGCTGCCGTCGCACGGCTTCCTCGAGACGGTGCGCCGCCATACCGTGCTGGCCTCCACCGTGCCCGACAACGGCGACCAGAACCCCTACGCGGTGGTCGTGGCGCCGGTCTCCGCCGGCAAGATCGCGAAGGACGACGTGCTGGTCACCAACTTCAACAACAGCGGCAACCTGCAGGGCCTCGGCACCACCATCGTGGAGTACAGCCCGGCCAGCAAGCGGCTGCGCCTGTTCGCCAGCCTGCCGCGCCACCTGCCGCAGTGCCCGGGCGGCGTCGGCCTGACCACGGCGATGACGATGCTGCGGTCCGGCTGGGTGATCGTGGGCAGCCTGCCGAGCCAGGACGGCACCACGGCGAGCAAGGGGCCCGGCTGCCTGCTGCTGCTCGACGCCCAGGGCAGGCTGGCCGGCGCCCTCACCGGCCCGGCGATCAACGGCCCCTGGGGCAACATGGCGGTGGTCGATCGCGGCGACTCCGCCACCCTGTTCGTCAGCAACACCGGCTTCGGCGTGGCGGCACCCGGGCAGCCGGTGGTCAACAAGGCGACGGTGCTGCGGCTGCAGCTGTCGATCCCGGCCGGGCAGCCGCCGCGCATCACCGGCCAGACGGTGGTCGCCGACGGGTTCGGCGAGCAGGCCGACAAGGACGTGTTCATCGTCGGCCCGACCGGGCTGGTGCTGGGCACCGACGGGACGCTGTACGTGTCGGACGCGATCGGCAACAGCATCCGGGCGATCGACGACGCCACCACCCGCACCGGCAGCGCCGGCCTCGGACGCGAGCTGACCCGGGACGGGCTGCTGAGGCGGCCGCTGGCGCTGGTGCGGGCGCCGAACGGCCACCTGATCGCGGTCAACGGGTTGAACGGCCAGGCGGTCGAGCTAGATCCAGCCGATGGACACCAGCTCTACGCGCAGTGGATCGATCCCAACAAGGCGCAGACGCCGCCGGGGTCCGGTGACCTGTTCGGCATCGCCATGACGCCTTCGGGCGACGGCTTCTACTACGTCGAAGACGAGATCAACGCCCTGGTATGGGCGCATTGAGGCGCGTGCGATGAGCGGCTGTCCGTTCGCATCCCGTCGCGGCTTCCTGGGTGCTGCCGGCATCGGCGCGGCCAGCGGCCTGGTCGCCGCCCTCGGCACCGCGCGCGCCGTCGGCACGCCGGCGGAGCAGGGCATCTCCACCGCCGGCCGCAGCGTCGGCCGACAGGTGCAGGAGCCGTTCTACGGCACCCACCAGGGCGGCATCGTCACGCCGCGGCAGAACCACACCTACTTCGCCGCCTTCGACCTGATCACCGACAGGCCCTCGGCGCTGGTGCGGCTGATGCAGGCCTGGACGGCGGCGGCGGCGCGGCTGGCGCGCGGCGAGACCGCGGCGCCGCTCGCCCCCGCGGCGGACGCGCCCGGCGCCGACAGCGGCGAGACGCTGGGGCTGGACGCCGCCCG
>CAXTNB010000030.1:5266-8909 GCA_964245385.1 uncultured Acetobacteraceae bacterium
GCTGACGATCACGTTCGGCTTCGGTCCCGGCCTGTTCGAGCACGAGGGCCGCGACCGCTACGGCCTGCTCGGCAAGCGGCTCGAGGCGCTGGTCGACCTGCCGGCGTTCAACGGCGACCAGCTGGAGCCCGAGCGCACCGGCGGCGACCTGTCGATCCAGGCCTGCGCCGACGATCCGCAGGTCGCCTTCCACGCTGTCCGGCAGCTGGCGCGGCTGGCGGACCGGGTGGCGCGGCTGCGCTGGGTGCAGGCCGGCTTCACCGCCAACGCCGCCGCCGAGAGCACGCCGCGCAACCTGATGGGCTTCCGCGACGGCACCCAGAACCCGATCGCCCGCCGTCCCGGCGAGACCGCGGGCGGCAAGACCAGGTCGAACCCGGCCAGCCTCGAGGAGGTGGTCTGGGTCGGGCAGGAAGGTCCGGCCTGGATGCGGGACGGCAGCTACCTGGTGGTGCGCCGCATCCGCATGGCGCTGGAGCACTGGGACAACACCGACGTGTCCTTCCAGGAGGAGACGATGGGGCGGCGGAAATATTCCGGCGCCCCGATCGGCGGCAGGAACGAGTTCGATCCGGTCGATCTCGATGCCACCGACCGCGACGGCAACCCGGTGGTCGCGCAGAACGCGCACGTCCGGCTGGCGGCGGCGGCCAGCAACGGCGGCGCGCAGATGCTGCGCCGGGCGTTCTCCTACAATGACGGCATGAAGTTCATCGCCGAGCGCTGGCCGCCCTGGCGGCAGGGGCTGGCCTATGATGCCGGGCTGCTGTTCATCTGCTACCAGCGCGACCCGCGCACGAGCTTCGTCAAGATCTTCGAGCCGATGGCGAAGCTGGACGCGCTGAACCAGTACACCACCCACACCGGCAGCGCCCTGTTCGCGGTGCCGCCGGGCGCGGAGCAGGGCGGGTTCATCGGTCAGGCGTTGTTCTGACATCGATGCCCGAGGCTTGCCTCGAGATCGAGTCGCCTGAAGAGCCGGTAAGTTTGAAGCCCGGCAACGTTGCGCTTCTAGACGGCTGATCTCCGAGGACCTCTTCGTGCCGTCGCGCCGTGGATGGCCGTTTGCGGAATGGATTTCATAGGCCCGCGATCTCCGAGCGTTCGCGCGAGCAGGCTCGATATCGTGCAGCCGGAAGCTGCCGGTCCGCTTCCGGGAGTCGGAAAAGCCGATCTCTCAGTCGGTCGCCTCGACTGAGAACCTATGCCGCTGATCGGGCTCAGAACAGGTCCATCACCACCTTCGCGGCGAGCAACTTGCTCAGGGTGGTGTAGCGAGGCCCCTGCATCAGTCCGGCGGGTGCGTTGCCGAACGGGATCGGGCCGACCTCTACAGGCGGTCCGGACAAGATCAGCTGGTATTTGCCGCCTTCGCCGTAGGGCTCGATCTCCGCGACGGGAGCATAATGCGTGACAGCGGAAACCGGCCGGGTCTGGTAGGTCGCGATGTAGCGGATCTGGTGCAGCTTGCCGCCGGCGATACGGATCGACCGCCAGCGCCGCTCACCCAGGAACACGGTTTTGAAGCCGTCCTCCTGGGCCGGGACAACCACCACGACGTCGTCCTCCGAGCCAGCTTCCAGTGCCGGAACGGCCCCTCCTGCAGGCGACCTCGCCACGGGGGCGCGCGGCGTGGCGACCGCTCTGGGTTCCTCGAAGGCCCGCAGGCCCATGATCGGCAGGACCTGCAGGATCTCCCTCAGGAATGCGCGGCTATCCGCACGCTCCGCCTCGCTCAGCGGCGGTTCGGGTGGGGCGGTGCCGTTGTCGAGCTTGCTGCGTTTGGCCTTCTTCGCCTGCTGGATGAGCTCGCGCTCCAACCAGCGGACATGGGCCTTGTTAAGGCCGTTGTTCGAGGTGGTGGACACGTACGCCTGCTCCCAGAACTCCTTGGTCTGGGCGTGGCTCTCGATACGACTGGCTACCGCGTCGCCCTCCCCGATATAGAGCGTCGGCAACTCCTCGTCGCCTTCCCGGTAGCCGACCAGAACATAGACCCCAGTCCGAGTGAGCTCGGGACGGTTCCGGCAGACCTCCCGCCACTGCTCGCGTGGGAACACGACGCCAACGCCGGTCCAGTTCATGCGGTCCACCAGGCGCACGCCTTCCGGATCTCCGTCGGCGACGAAGATGCGGATGGTGAAGGGATCACTCACGCCGCTCACCCTGCCAGTTTATGCACGGAGACAGCTCTTCGTAGCCGCAGGATAGCAGCCCGAGGACGATACGCGCAGTCGGGCAGGTTTGACGCGCGACGCTTCGCTGGAAAATGCGGCATTCTGACCATCCGGTGCTAGGATGTGCCCCATGACGGTCGCCCGCCGCAGATCCATGACGCAAGCCGAGTTCCTCGACTGGGCTCAGGCGCAGGAAGGCCGCTACGAGTTCGACGGTATCCAACCCGTCGCCATGGTCGGCGGCTCCGGCGATCACGCCCGGATCATCGGCAACATTACCTTCCAGCTTCGCCGCCAGCTTGCCGACAACGGCCCATGCGAGGCACTGGCGTCGGATGCCGGCATCCGGACCATCGGGGAAGCAGTTCGCTACCCGGACGCGTTGGTGACGTGCAGCATCTTTGATGGGAGGGATCGCTTGATTCCCGATCCGGTCATCGTCTTCGAGGTCGTCAGCCCGTCCTCGATCCGGGAGGATCGGATCCTCAAGCCGGCGGAGTATGCCGCGGTCCCGTCCATCAAGCGATACGTACTCGTCGAGCAATCCGTCGTCGGGCTCACGGTGCTTTGGCGTGACCGGGACGAACCGTGGCACTTTCAGACCCTGAAGGCCGGAGACAACCTCGCTCTCCCAGAAGCAGGCATCGAGATCCCGGTCGATAGCCTCTACGTCCGCGTGAACCTAGACGGGGCGGCCTCAAAGTAGCGGCCTCAAAGTAACGGCCGGAAGCTGCCAGTGCGCTCTGGAGAAGACGATGGGGAAGAGCAGACCTCCACCGATCGGCATTGATCCGCGGCGACCGCTCGCCGAGAGAATTTCCTACTCAGGCCTGGACTAAGTTCTTCCAGAGTTGTCGCTGACGTGGCGCGCAACCTTCAGGCGCGAGGATCGGGTCAGCGAGACGGCGGCCGTTACGGCGGCGGCGAAGCCGGAGGCCGCCGCGACACCCAGCGCCCAGCGTGGGCCGCAATCGCTGGCAACCCATCCGACGATCGGCGCCCCGATCGGCGTGACCCCGAGGGCCACACCGACCCGGATCGCCATGACCCGTCCGCGCATGGATGGCTCCGTCGACAGCTGCATCAGGCTGTTGGTCGCAGTGGTGAAGGTCAGGGCGGCTGCGCCGATCACGACCAACGCGCCTGCGAACAGCCAATAGCCGGGCGCGGTCGCCGCGAGGGCACAGCCGAGCCCGAAGACGGCGGAGGCGAACAGGAGCGAGTTGAACCCGACCCTGCGGCGGCCGGCCGCGACCAGAGCGCCCGACAATGTTCCTACGGCCATGATCGACGAAAGGAGACCGAAGTCGCGCACGTCGCTGTGGAATACGCCGACCGCCATGGTCGAGATGAAGATCGGGAAGTTCAGACCGAAGGTCCCGATCAGGAACAGCATGACCAGGATCGTCCGGAGGTCCGGGCGGCCCCACACGTAACGAAGGCCTTCCAGGAAGCTGCCCTTGACG
>CAXTNB010000030.1:8919-13262 GCA_964245385.1 uncultured Acetobacteraceae bacterium
CAAGGGGCGAAGTTCGTCGACCCGTAGCAGAAAGAGGGAGATCAGCACCGCGACGAACGAAGCCCCGTTGGCCACGAAGGCCCAGCCCGTGCCGATTGCGGCGATGGTCAGGCCCGCGACCGCGGACCCGACCATCCGCGCGACGTTGAACGACGTCGAGTTGAGCGCGACCGCGTTCGGCAGGTCTTCTTCGCCGACCAGGGCCGCGACAAAGATCTGGCGCACCGGTGCGTCAAACGCCGCGGCGGCGCCGGAGCAGAAGGCGAAGACGTCGACCTGCCAGAGCTTGGCAACGCCGGTGACCGTCAGCATGCCCAGGACGAGAGCGAGTGCTCCCATGACCGCCTGGGTGGTCATCAACAGCTTGCGCTGGTTGAAGTGGTCCGCGGCGAAGCCGGTCCAGGGCAGGAAGAGGAGCTGCGGCCCGAACTGCAGCGCCATGACCACACCGACGGCCGAAGCGTCGTGGTGTGTGAGTTGCGTCAGCACGAGCCAGTCCTGAGCCGTGCGTTGCATCCACGTGCCGACATTGGAGAGGAGTGCGCCCGCGGCCCAGAGCCGATAATTGTGGTTCCGGAGCGACCGAAATACGCCTGCCCCCGGTATCATCATGACTGTCCCGGCGCATTGCCTCCGTTAAGGCGGCCGAACTGTCGCGCGCCAACCAGGCTCAGCACGAGTGCGCCGAGGCCGAGCGCGGCCACATCCGGCTTATCCTTCAGGTTGAAATTACCGACCCCGCAGACCAGGAGGTAGCCGACCACGAGGTTGAGGAAGCCCCAGAGGACATTGACAGTGGAAGACGAGAGGCCCCGTCCGGGAGGTTTGGCGAACGGGCTCTGAAACGGCCGTCCCGTCATGCCGGTGACGAGGTGGGGCACGGCGTTTGCCAGGAAGGCGCCGCCGAAAAGATAGGATAGCAGATGGAGCCAGGCCATTCAGGCGCTCCGCTTGACGAGTAGGTCGATGATCTCCGCCGTCGTGCCGGTCTCTCCCAGGCGCGGAAAGACCTTCCTGAGGCAGTACTCGTGGGCCTCCGCTCGCGCGTCGGTCATGGCGTCGACGGCGAGGGTGACGTTGAACCCGGCCTCGTAGGCCTGGCGTGCGGTCGCCTCGACCCCGGTGGCGGTGGCGACGCCCACGACCACCACCTGGGTGACGCCGAGCGCCTTGAGCCGCGCTTCGAGGTCGGTTCTGGCGAAGGCACCCCAGCTCCGCTTGGTCACGACGATGTCGTCCGGCTGCTGGCCGAGCTCGGGAAGGAACTCGGCGAAACTCTCGGGAAGCGCATCCCGGTGGCGTCGCGGCTGCTCCGTGCGGCCCGGCGCGATCCCTGCGACGTTGACGAGCACGATGGGCAATCCTCTCGCGCGGAACGCGTCGATCAGCGCGCGCGCCCGGTCCACAACCTCGCTGAAGGGATGGACGAGGGGCGAGCCGATGAGCCCCTGCTGCAGGTCGATGACAAGGAGGGCGGTGTTCGGGTCGAGCGTCGTCAGCGCCATGGATGGCTTCGATGGTGTTTCGGGTTCTTCAATCGTCGACGAGCCGCTTGAGCAGTTCGACGGCCGCCGCAAGATCGCGCTGCTCCTGCTCGGTGAGCCGCGCCGCAATGGTTCGGGAAAGCCAGTCTTCGCGCGCCGCACGGCCGTTCTGTACCCAGGTGCGACAGGCATCGGTCAGCGACAGGAGACTTTGGCGTCCGTCATTCGGGTCCGGTGCGCCGCTCACGAGACCGGCGGCCTCCAGCGCGGCGATGACGGGCGCCATTGACTGCGGGCGCATGCCCTCCGCCCGCGCCAGGCTGGATGCCGTGGCGGCACCGTCTTTCTCGAGGCGCAGAAGCACGGAGACTTGCGACGGCGTCAGTTCTCCGCCGCTCACCTGTTCGCGCAGACGCCTTTTCAGCTTGCCCAACGTCACCCGGAGCTCGGTCGCCAGAGTGGCTGCGCGCAAGAAACCGGGCTCTCTGGGGTCGTCCATGCCGACTAGCATGATATATGTTCAGGTAAGCTGTAAAGGCTTTCTGCTCAGAATCGCGCACATATCGAGCGCCCTGAACACCGGCGCTGCTTCAGGAGTGAGCCCAGGAGCCGTCCGCTATGTCTGCTACCGGGACGCCGCCGGTCCGAGCAGAGTGGCCGGAACGAGCGCAAAGCGGAAAACCGGCAGAAGCCACCCGCCAAGCTATGCCAGCCGTGCCAGCTTGAAGCACCGGAAACCGCGGTCCTTCGGAAACTCCCACGGCATGGTGCCGCGCGGCGTCGGGGCTGTTCCCGGCCACCCCTACTCGACGACGACCTGCCCGTTCATCCCCGGCCAGTCCGAGTAGCCGACCGAGCCGCCGCCGTACCAGTACGGCTTCGGCGCCTCGGCGAGCGGGGCGCCGCTGGCCAGCCGGGACACCAGGTCGGGGTTGGCGATGAACGGGCGCCCGAAGCTGAACAGGTCGGCGTCGCCCTGCGCCAGCACCTGTTCGGCCAGCTCCAGCGTGTACTGGTTGTTGGCGATGTAGGCGCCGGAGAAGCGGCGGCGCAGCGCCGGAAAATCCACCCCGTCCGGCACCTCACGGGTCTGCTGGGTCACGCCCTCGATGTCGTGGATGTAGAGCAGCCCCATCTCGGACAGCGCGTCGACGTAGGCGCCGTAGGTGCCCATCACGTCGGAATCGAGCGGCGTGTTGCCCGGCATCGTCGTCGCCGGCGAGATGCGTATGCCGACGCGCCGGCCGCCGCCCCACACCGAGGTCACCGCCCGCACCACCTCGAGCGGGAAGCGCAGCCGGTTCTGCAGCGAGCCGCCGTAGCGGTCGGTGCGGGTGTTGGTGCTGTCGCGGATGAACTGCTCCAGCAGGTAGTTGTTGGCGGAATGGATCTCCACTCCGTCGAAGCCGGCCTGCTTCGCGCACCCCGCGGCGTGGCGGTAGTCCTCGACGATCGCCGGGATCTCGTCGGTCTGCAGCGCCCGTGGGGTGACGTGGTCCTTCAGCCCCTCCTTGGTGAAGGCCTGGCCCTCGGGTCGGATCGCCGAGGGCGCCACCGGCAGCGCGCCGCCATGCAGGTCGGGATGCGAGATCCGGCCGGTGTGCCACAGCTGCAGGAAGATGCGTCCCTCCCGACGGTGCACGGCGCCGGTGACGCGCTGCCACGCCTCCACCTGCGCCGGCGACCAGATCCCCGGGGTCAGCGCGTAGCCGCGCGCCTGCGACGAGATGTTGGTGGCCTCGCTGATGATCAGCCCGGCCTCCGCCCGCTGCGCGTAGTAGCGGGCGGCGAAGTCGGGCGGCACGCCGTCGTCGCCGGAGCGGCTGCGCGTCAGCGGGGCCATCACGATCCGGTTGGGCAGCCGCAGGTCGCCGATCGTCACCGGCTGGAGGATCGGGCTGTGGATCGCGGGCGTCGCGGAAGGCATCGGGCGGCAGCTCCTCGGTTGCGGCGATGGTGCGCATGGATCGGCCACCCTGTCACTGCGGCGCGCTGTGGGCCGCGACCACCTGGGCGGTAGCGGGCCGCCCGGTGCACCAACTGCTTGATGCGGACCCGCCGCGATGCCATCCTGGCGTGTGTCGTGCCGCAGGATTGATCACGCGGAGCCTGTTTGACCCAAATCCGGGCAGGATGAACGATGTCCGACTACACGCGTCCCGGGCTGCCGAAATCCGACCCGTCGCTGCTCCGGCTGCAGCTCGTCGGCCCGATGCAGGCGCTGACGCTGGACAACGAGAACGTGCTGCCGCCCGGCCGCAAGACGCGCGGCCTGCTGGCGATCCTGGCGATGTCGGGGCGCCGGCCGGTGCTGCGCTCCAAGCTCGCCGAGATGCTGTGGAGCCGCCGCTCCGAGGAGCAGGCGCGCGCCTCGCTGCGGCAGGAGATCCACCGCCTGCTCGACGCCCTGGCACCGGTCGGCGCGCCGGTGATCAGCGTCGGGCGCCACACGCTGGCGCTGAGCCAGGCGCAGACCGCGGTCGACGCGGAGCGGCTGCTGAACGCCAACGTCAACCACGTCATCGCCCAGGCCAGCGCCCCCGCCCGGATCCAGCTCGGCGGTGCCGCCGGCGCCGGCGGTCCCGGCGGCAGCATCCTGCCGCCGCTCGACGGCGTGCTGCTCGAGGAGCTGAACGGCACCGATCCGGCCCTGGACGGCTGGCTGGCCGCCGAGCGCAGGCGCCTGCACGAGCACGCGCTGGCGCTGTTCGAGTCGGCACTGCAACGACGGCCGGAGCCGGTGGCGTCGATCGCCATCTGCCGGCAGCTGCTGCTGCTCGACCCGCTGCACGAGGCCGCCTGGCGCGGCCTGATCCGCACCCAGCTGCTGCAGGGCGAGCGCGGCGCGGCGCTGCAAAG
>CAXTNB010000031.1:0-13260 GCA_964245385.1 uncultured Acetobacteraceae bacterium
GGCACCGCCCGCCCACCCGACCTTCGCCCGCCCGGCGATGGAGGCGCTGGAGGGCTCGCTGATCCGCGCGGTCTCCGCCGAGGGCGCCGGGCTGCCGGACGTGATCCCGCTCTGGTTCGGCGAGCCGGACCAGGTCACGCCCGGCTTCATCCGCGACGCCGCGAAGCGGGCGCTGGATGACGGGCAGACCTTCTACAACTCCAACTTCGGCATCGCGCCGCTGCGCGAGGCGATCGCCCGCTATCAGGCCGGGCTGGGCCGCGGCGCCGCCTTCGAGCGCATCTGCGTCACCGCCTCGGGCGTGAACGCGGTCATGCTGGTCTGCCAGGCACTGCTGGAGCCGGGCGACCGGGTGGTGCTGCCGGAGCCGTACTGGCCCAACCTCGCGGGCATCCCGCGCGTGATGGGTGCGGAGATCGTCACCGTGCCGCTGCATCTGGACGCCGGTGCCAGCTGGTCGATCGACATGGACGCGCTGCTGTCGGCCCTCTCGCCGGGCACGCGCATGGTGATCCTGAACGCGCCGGCGAACCCGACCGGCTGGATGCTGACGCGAGGCGAGCAGGAGATCCTGCTGGCGCATTGCCGCCGCCACGGCATCTGGATCCTGGCCGACGACGTCTACGAGCGGCTGGTGTTCGAGGGACGAGCTTCGCCCTCGTTCCTGGACGTCGCCGCACCCGAGGATCGCGTGGTCGGGATCAACTCCTTCTCCAAGAGCTGGGCGATGACCGGCTGGCGGCTGGGCTGGATCACCGCGCCGGCGCCGCTGATGGCGGCACTGGGCAAGATCAGCGAGTTCAACGTCTCCTGCGCCCCACCCTTCGTGCAGCATGCCGGGATCGCGGCACTCGAGGGCGGCGAGCCGTTCATCGCCGCCAGCGTCGCGCGCTACCGCGCGATGCGCGACCTGGCCTGCGAGCGGCTGGGCGCCATTCCCGGGGTCAGCGTGCCGGTCCCGGGTGGCGCGATGTACTGCTTCTTCGCGGTCTCCGGCTGCGCCGACAGCATGGCCCTGGCGCGCCGGCTGCTGCACGAGGCGCGTGTCGGGCTGGCGCCGGGGCTCGCCTTCGGGGCCACCGGGGAAGGCTGCCTGAGGCTGTGCTTCGCGGTCGGGCGCGACCGGCTGCAGCAGGCCTGCAGCCGCATCGAGGAGCACCTCGGCCGGCTCGACCGTGGCTGAGCGGCCGATCCGGCGGCTCGCGCGGGCCACGCTCCTCGGCCTGTCGCTGGCCGCGACGGCCGTGGCGGCCCGGGCTCAGCTCCCGGTCCAGGGACAGGCGGAGGCGCCGGCCGCGGCCGCGCTGTCGCCGGCGGACCGCGGCTGGGTGCAGCGCCTGCAGGCGACGCTGGACGCGATCACCACGCTGCGCGCGCGCTTCGTGCAGATCGCCCCGGACGGCCGCACCACCCAGGGCAAGGCCTGGCTCGACCGCCCGGGACGGATGCGCTTCGAGTACGACAAGCCGAGCCCGCTGCTGCTGGTCGCCGGCGGCGGCAAGCTGGTGTTCAACGACAGCCAGCTGAAGCAGACCACCACCCTGCCGCTGGACAAGACCCCGGTCGGGCTGCTGCTGCGGCCGCAGCTGACCCTGTCCGGCGACGTCACGGTCACCGGCTTCAGGCACGACGACGGCGAGCTGCAGCTCACCCTGGTGCGCACCGCCTCGCCCGGCGACGGCAGCCTGACGCTGATCTTCTCCGAGCAGCCGCTGGCGCTGCGGTCCTGGAGCGTGATCGACGCGCAGGGTCGGCAGACCCGCGTCGAGCTGGTCGACATCGTGCTCGGCGGCGCCCTGCCGCAGGGCCTGTTCGACACCGCGATCGGCGAGCAGGACCGCTGAGGCGCGAGGCCGCAGGATTTTCTTCAAATCTCCGTCCCGCTTGTCCAAGATGCGGGAGAGATGAAGCCGCTGATCGGAATTACCTGCTGCAGCAAGCTGTTCGGGCCCTACGAGCTCGAGAACCACGCTGCCTCCGACACCTACGTCGAGGTGACCGACCGGGTCGTGCTCGGCGTGCCGGTGCTGATCCCCGCCAACGGCGAGGCGGTCGACATCCAGACCCTGCTGGCCCGCCTCGACGGGCTGATCCTGACCGGCAGCCGCTCCAACGTCTCTCCCGACCGCTACGGCGGCTGCGCGCACGCGGTCGGCACGCCCGAGGATCAGCGACGCGACGCGGTGACGCTGCCGCTCAGCCGCGCGGCGATCGCGGCGGGACTGCCGGTGCTGGCGATCTGCCGCGGCTTCCAGGAGCTCAACGTGGCACTCGGCGGCACCCTGCACCAGCGTCTGCAGGACCTGCCCGACCGGCTCGACCACGCCGCGCCGGCGGAGGCCGACATCCGGCTGCGTCACGGCAAGGCGCATGCGGTCGAGCTCGCGGCCGGCGGGCTGCTGCATCGTCTGGCCGACGGGCTCGACCGGGTGCAGGTCAACTCGCTGCACGACCAGGGCATCGACCGCCTGTCGACGCAGCTCTCGATCGAGGCGGTGGCGCCCGACGGGGTGGTCGAGGCGGTCCGGGTCACGGAGGCGCCGGGCTTCGCCGCCGGCGTGCAGTGGCATCCGGAGTACGACTACCGGACCGACGCGCTCTCGCGCGCGATCTTCGTGGCCTTCGGCGACGCGGTCCGGGCGCGCGTCGCCGGGCTGCCGCTGCCGCAGTCGCTGCGCCCGGTGCGCGCCGCGTCGCGCTTCGCCGCGGCGTAGCTCCGCACCGGGCGAGGAACCCGCGTTCCGGGCCGATGTTGTCGGCGGCAGGCAGGGCGGGACACGATCATGGCGGATGGCGAGGCGACGGACGGAACCGACTCGGCGGCGGACCCGCGTGCTGCCGCGAAGGCGGCACGGCTGCACTACGTCGACGCCGCTCGTCCGGGCATCAGCCGCGACAAGGGCCCGGACGGCTTCGTCTATCGCGGGCCGGACGGCGCACCGGTCACCGACGAGAAGGTGATCGAGCGCATACGCAAGCTCGCGATCCCGCCGGCCTACACCGACGTCTGGATCTGCCGCGATCCGCGGGGACATCTGCAGGCGGTCGGCCGCGACGCCCGCGGCCGCAAGCAGTACCGCTACCACCCCGACTGGCGGGCGATCCGCGACGAGGCGAAGTACGGCAAGATGCTGCTGTTCGGCCAGAAGCTGCCGGAGATACGCGCCCACGTGGCGCACGACCTGGCGTTGCCCGGCCTGCCGCGCCGCAAGGTGCTGGCGGCGGTGGTGGCACTGCTCGAGAAGACCCTGATGCGGGTCGGCAACGAGGAGTACACGCGGACGAACAAGAGCTTCGGCCTGACCACGCTGCGCAACCGGCACGCGCGCATACGCGGCACCGAGGTGGTGCTCGATTTCCGCGCCAAGCACGGCATCCAGCAGCATGTCGAGCTGCGCGACCGGCGGCTGGCCGGCATCCTCAAGCGGCTGCAGGACATCCACGGCCAGGAGCTGTTCCAGTATCTCGACGAGGACGAGCAGCGCCACGGCATCTCGTCGCAGGACGTCAACGAGTACCTGCACGAGATCACCGGCGAGGAGATCACGGCGAAGGACTTCCGCACCTGGGCGGCGACCAACCTCGCCGCCCTGGCGCTGCACGAGCTGGAGCTGTTCGACAGCCAGGCCAAGGCCAAGAAGAACCTGCTGCACGCGGTGGAGAAGGTCAGCAAGCTGCTCGGCAACACCCCGGCGATGTGTCGCAAGTGCTACATCCATCCGGCGATCTTCGACGGCTACCTCGACGGCAGCCTCGTCGAGGCCCTGAAGCAGCGCGCGGACGCGGCGCTGGAACCGCAGGCCGCGGCGCACACCGACCTGACGGCCGAAGAGGTCGCGGTGGTCGCGTTCCTGAGCCGCAAGCTGGAGCAGGTGACCGACGCGCCGGTCAAAGCCGCGTAGTCCGTAACGAAACCGCGGCGGCGGCAGGATCGTTGGGTGGGGATGTTGCGGGAGCATCGGGAGATGGCGATGGACAAGGACCGTGCCGAGGGCGCCGGGCACCAGGTCAAGGGCGCCCTGAAGCAGGCCGCCGGCAAGCTGACCGGCAATGACCGCCTGGCGGCGGAGGGCGAGGTCGAGAGGGCCGGCGGCAAGCTCCAGGAAGGGGTCGGCAAGGCCAAGGACGCGGTCCGCGACGTGGCCGACGGGCTGAAGAAGTAGTGCCCCCGGCAGCGTGGCTGCCTCAGGCGCGCTGATCCTCTGCCGCATCGCGCGATAGCCGCAGGGCGCGGGCATAGACGGTGCGGCGCGGCAGGTTGGCGGCCCCCGCGACCAGTGCCGCGGCATCCTTGACCGAGTGTGTCAGCAGGGCCTGCCGGAGCTGTCGGTCGAGATCGTCGGCACCGGTCGCCTCGGGTGCGGCGGGCGCGACCAGGACGGTGATCTCGCCGCGCGGCGCCGCCGCCACGTAGTGCTGGCGGAGCGCGTCGAGGGTGTCGCGTCGCACCTCCTCGAACCGCTTGGTCAGTTCCCGCGCCACGGCCGCCTGGCGCGCGCCGCCGAACACCGCGGCGAGATCCTCCAGCATCTCCGCCAGACGGTGCGGCGCCTCGTGCCAGATCAGGGTCGCCGAGACGCCGCCCTGCTCGGCCGCGCGAAGCGTCGCGAAGCCGCTGCGGCGTGCCGCGCTGCGCGGCGGCGCGAAGCCCATGAACAGGAACGGGTGCGGCGGCAGTCCCGAGAGGGTGAGCGCGGTGATGGCCGCGTTCGCCCCCGGCGCCGCGGTGACCGGCAGGCCGTCCTCGATCACGGCGCGCACCAGCCGGTAGCCGGGATCCGAGAGCAGCGGCGTTCCCGCGTCGCTGACCAGCGCCACGCGCTTTCCCTGCCGCAGCAGCTCGAGCAGGCTGCCGATCCGCTGCCGCTCGTTGTGCTCGTGCAGCGCCTCCATGCGAGAAGAGATTCCCCACGCCGCGAACAACCGTGCGGTGACGCGCGTATCCTCACACAGCACCAGGTCTGCCTGCATGAGACAGGCGGCCGCGCGCGGCGTGAGGTCGGCCAGGTTGCCGATCGGCGTCGATACGAGCACAAGCCCGGCGGGCAGAGGCCCGCTCGGCGGGACCTTGTCGGGCCGGGTCGCGCGGTCGGGCGAGAAGGGGGGAGAGTCGGATGCTTCGTCGGACATGGATGTTCCTGGCCCCTGCGGACGCGCCCCGTCCAGCCTCGCTCGCGCGGTGGCGGTCCGCGTCCGGCATCCTGCTGCTGCTGCTGCTCGGCGCCTGCACCACCGGACCGCTGGCCGGGTTCGGGCTCGGCGGCGATGCCGCCTCGAACCCGGCGCCCCCCGCCGTGGAGGCGCCGCCGAGCGAGACGCCGCCGGTCCCGGCCACCAACCGCGTCGGCATCCTGCTGCCGCTCAGCGGCAGCAACGCGCCGCTCGGCCAGGCGATGCTGCGGTCGGCCCAGCTGGCACTCGACCAGCCGGGCGCGCCGCCGCTCGACCCGCAGGATACCGGCGACGCGCCGGGCGGCGCCGCCCGCGCCGCGCAGGCGGCGATCGGCGGCGGCGACGGGATCCTGATCGGTCCGCTGACCTCGGCCGACACGGCGGAGGCAAGCCCGGTGGCACGGGCGGCCCGGGTGCCGATGCTGGCCTTCACCAGCGATCTGGCGCAGGCGCAGCCGGGGATCTGGGTGATGGGCGTGACCCCGGAGCAGCAGGTGCAGCGGCTGGTCGAGGCCGCCAAGGCGGACGGCCGCACCCGGATCGCGGCGTTGCTGCCGGACAACGCGCTCGGCAACGCGATGGCCGACGCCCTCACCCGCGCCTGCGCGGATGCCGGCCTGGCGCCGCCCAACCTCGCGCGTCACGCCGACAGCATGGAGAGCATCAACGACACCATGCGCGGGCTGGCCGCCTTCGAGAACCGGCGCGGCGCGATCGAGCAGAAGCTGCGCGATGCCAAGTCGAGCCAGGACCCGGCGGTCCGCGCCCAGGCTGCGGCACTCGCCCAGACGCCGATACCGCCGCCGCCGTTCGATGCGCTGCTGCTGGCCGACACCGGCACCGACCTGCAGGAGGTGATCTCGGTGCTGAGCTACTACGACATCTCGTCGTCCCAGGTGCGGATCATGGGGCCCGGGCTGTGGGGCGCGTTCGCCAGCAAGCTGAGCCCGCTGGAAGGGGCCTGGTTCGCCGCCCCCGACGCCGAGGATCGGCTCGGTTTCGTGCAGCGCTACCAGGCCAAGTTCGGGCAGCCGCCGCGGCCGCTGACCGACATCCCGTACGACGCGGCGGCGCTGGCCCGCAGCCTGGCGGGCTCGGGCGGATACGGCGTCGATGCGCTGACGCGGGCGGACGGCTTCGCCGGCGTCGACGGCGTGTTCGCCCTGATGCCGGACGGTCACGTCCGGCGCGGGCTCGCGATCTTCCAGATCCAGCCGGGCGGGGGCGCTCGGATCGTGCAGCCGGCGCCGCGGTCGCTGAACGCCGCGAGCTGAGGCGAGGTCGGCCCGGCCGACGATCAGGCGGCGACGGTGGCGCCGACCGACAGCACCGGGCGGATGCAGTGCAGGGCCGCCTCGAAGCTGGAGAAGCTGCCCAGCTTGTGGCTGCGGACATGGTCGATCACCAGCCAGCGCATGCCCTCGGGACGGATCATGTACGCGGGATCGGCATTCTCCCTGACCCAGACCAGCACGTGCTCGAGCGGCACGCTGTCGCGCTGCGGCGTCATGCGCGGCGCGATGTCGGCGTCGCAGATGCCCATCGAGGCTCCCGCCTGCAGCCAGCGCAGCAGATACTCGCGGTGCCGAGGCAGGAAGCAGAGGCGGAGGGAGACGACGTTGGAGCTCTCCTGGAACGCCGTCGTCGCATCAGGCCCGGGCATCTCTTGTCCCCTCGCATTTTTGTGAGCAAAACGTAATCGGGCGCCAGCCACGCTGCCAACGGGATTCTGAGGAGAGTCAGCAAGTCGACCGCGCGGACCCGATTTCTGTGGCCAATTTGCAATGCTCCGTTACGAAATCGCCTCGTCCGAAGAAAATTGGCTCATGCGGCGAGATTTAGTCTTGGCTTTTCAGCCGTTTTACTTCGTCTCGAGCCGACGTCGCCAAGACGCGTTCCAGGAGACTGTCGATCTCCCGCGTGTCATGCCAACACAACCCGACGCTCAACACCGTGACTTGCGTCCGGAAGGCCGGCGGCAGGCGCACCGCATCCTTGGGCGTGGTCACCAGCGTCGCATTCGCCGCCTGCGCCCGGGCGGCCAGCCGGTCCAGTTCCGCCGCGCCGTAGCGGTGATGATCCGGGAAGCCGGCGCGCTGCACCAGCTGCAGGCCGATGGCCTCGAGGGCGCCGAAGAACTTCTCCGGCCGGCCGATGCCGGCGAACGCGGCCAGCCTGCGCCCGCGCAGGGCGTGCGCCTGCGCCGCCATCACCAGCTCCGCGCGCAGCACCGGCAGCCGCGGCGGAAGCCGCGCCCTGGCCGCGCGAAGATCCGGACCGATGAGGATGGCGGCGTGCGCCCGCGCGGCACCGTGCTCGACGCTCTCCCGCAGCGGCCCGGCCGGCAGCAGGCGGCCGTTGCCGAAGCCGATGGCGCCATCGATCACCAGCAGCGTCGCGTCGTGCGCCAGCCCGGGATGCTGCCTGCCGTCATCCAGCACCAGGCACTGCGCGCCCTGCGCCACCGCGGCGCGCGCCGCCGCCGCGCGATCCGCCGCGACCCAGGTGGGAGCGGATGCCGCGAGCAGCAGCGCCTCGTCGCCGACCAGGGTCGCGTCGTGAGTCGCGGCATCGACCCGCAGCAGCTCCCGCGCCGTGCCGCCGTAGCCGCGGGTCAGCGCGTGGACGCGTACGCCGCGGGCCCGCAGCCGCGTCAGCAGGTCGAGGGCGAGCGTGGTCTTGCCGGCGCCGCCGACGCTCAGGTTGCCGCAGCAGATCACCGGCACCGGCGCCCGCCAGGCCGGTCGGCTCAGCCTGCGTCGGGTGATCCGGCCGGTCACCCAGCCGAGCGGCGAGAGCAGCAGGGCCGCCGCACCCGCGTCGGGATCCTGCCAGAAGGCGGGAGGCCGCATCAGCCGCTCCCCGCCAGGTCCAGCAGGCGGCGGGCCAGGGCGGGGACCAGGTCGGAGGCCGCCCGGGCGATGCGCTCCGCCGCGGCGACCTGGCGCGCCCGCGCGGCCGGATCGCTCAGCAGCCGGAACGCCCAGTCCGCGATCGCCTCGGCCGTCGGCGCGATCTCGATCGCACCGGCATCGCGCAGCGCCGCCACCGCGTCGTTGAAGTTGAAGGTCAGCGGCCCGGTGGCGATGGCGCAGCCCAGGCGAGCCGGCTCGAACGGGTTGTGGCCGCCGCCTTCGGGGGCTGCTCGCGACAGGCTGTTGCCGAGGAAGGTGATCGGCGAGAGCCGGTAGAGCAGGCCCAGCTCGCCCATCGTGTCGCAGATCCAGTACGCCTGCCCGGCCGCGGGATCCTGGCCGAGCGACCGTCGCGGTGCGCGATCGAGCGGCGCCGGGAGCGCTGCGCCGCGCTGCGGATGGCGCGGCGCGATGATGGTCAGCAGGGTCGGCAGCCGCCGGCTCAGGATCGCGTGCGCCTGCGCGATGACGGCCTCCTCGCCGGCATGGGTCGATGCCGCGAGCCACAGCGGGCGCCCCGCCAGCATCCGGCGCAGCCGGTCCAGCTCGCGCTCGTCCACCGGCAGCGCCGCCGCCGCGGCCTTCAGGTCGCCCGGACATCCGACGCGGGGAGCGCCGAGCCGGCGCAGGCGATCCGCGTCCTCCTGGCTGCGCGCGGTGATCCAGCAGAAGCTGCGCAGCATGGTGCGGGCCAGCGCGGGCAGCCTCCGCCAGCCGCGGAAGCTGCGCGCGGACAGCCTGGCGTTCACCAGCGCGATCGGCAGGCCGTGGCTGCGGACGCAGGCGATCAGGTTGGGCCAGAGCTCGCTCTCGACCAGCGCCACCGCCTGCGGCCGCCAGTGTCGCAGGAAACGGCGCAGCCAGCGCGGCACGTCGAGAGGGACGAACTGCTGCAGCACCCGCCGGTCCAGATCGGCTGCCCGCAGCCGCTGCGCCAGCAGCCGCTGCGAGGTGACCGAGCCCGTCGTCATCAGCACGTGCAGGTCCGGATCGTTGGCGCACAGCGAGTCCAGCAGTGCCAGGACCGAGACGGCCTCTCCCACGCTGGCCGCGTGCAGCCAGAGCAGCCTGCCCTGCGGCCGCGGCAGCGTCGCGTGGCCGCGCCGCTCGCCGATGCGGTCGGGCAGCTCGCGCCCGCGCGTCGAACGATGCCACAGCAGCAGGCGGACCATGGGCTCGGCGATGATCGCCAGCAGCCACCACAGCCGTGCCGCGGGCGGGACGGGCTCCGGCGGCGCCGTCATGCGCAGCGCCGGTCCAGCGCGTCCAGCGCGTCGCCGATCGTCGCCGCGGCAGCCTGCTTGTCCTGCCGCGATACGCTGATCGGCGCCCCGCACAGGATGCTGCCGCGGCTGAACGGCAGCGGCAGCATCATCCGGTCCCACGAGCCGATCCGGCGTGCCGGTCGGCAGGTGGCGGCGATCGGCACGACGCTGACCCCGGAATAGGCGGCGAGATGCGCCGCACCCGGTCGCATGACGCGCCTCGGGCCGCGCGGGCCGTCCGGCGTGAGGCAGACGACCTTGTGCTCGCCGAGCAGGCCGAGCAGGCGACGCAGCGCGGCGGTGCCGCCCTTGTCCGGCCTGCGCCGGTCGGCCGAGGAGCCGTCGACCGACTGGATGTCCCAGCGTCGCATGACGTCGGCGATCATCCGCCCGTCGCGGTGGCGGCTGATCAGCGCGATCAGCGACAGCGACGGGTTCTCGCGACGCGCCCGCCACCAGAGGATCGGCACCAGCGGCAGATATTCGTGCCAGAACACGACGATCACGGTGCTGCCGCTGCGTCCGGTCAGCAGCGACCACGTCGCCGGATCCGCTTCGATGTTCCAGCGGCCGCTGCGCAGCGCCAGGTCGAGATAGAGGCCGATCAGGCGACAGAGCAGCCAGCGCACCGGCCGGCTGCGCAGCAGCCGCTTCAGCACGGCGCAGCCGGCGGCGTCACCGCGGATCCTCTCGTTTCACGTGAAACAATCCACAGGCAGCAGGGACGATGAGGATCCGGGGACCGGAGCACGAAGCCTTCAGGACGGGTTCTGCGCTCGGTGTCGCAACAGATGATCCGCCAGCACGCAGGCCAGCATCGCCTCGCCCACCGGGACGGCACGGATGCCGACGCACGGATCATGGCGGCCGCGCGTCGACACCGCCACCGCTTCCCCGGCACGCGTCACCGAGGCCACCGGCGTCAGGATGGAGCTGGTCGGCTTGACCGCGAAGCGGGCGATGATCGGCTGGCCGGTCGAGATCCCGCCGAGGATCCCGCCGGCGTGGTTGCTGTCGAACACGATGCGGTCTGCCTCCCGGCGCATGGCATCGGCGTGCTGCTCGCCGCTGGCGCTGGCGGCGGCGAAGCCGTCGCCGATCTCGACCGCCTTGACCGCGTTGATGCCCATCAGCGCGCCCGCGATCTCCGCGTCCAGCTTGCCGTAGAGCGGCGCGCCCAGACCGGGCGGCACGCCCAGGGCTTCGAGCTCGATGATCGCACCCGCCGACGAGCCGCTCCTGCGGGTCGCGTCGAGATGGTCCGACCAGACCGGCACCATCTGCGGATCGGGACAGAAGAAGGGGTTGCGGCCGACCTCGTCCCACTGCCAGCGCGACCGGTCGACGGCGTGCGGCCCGATCTGCACCAGCGCGCCGCGCAGGATGATGTCCGCCCCCAGCACGCGCCGCGCCACCGCGCCGGCGGCGACCCGCACCGCGGTCTCGCGCGCCGAGGCGCGGCCGCCGCCACGCGGATCGCGTATGCCATACTTCAGCTCGTAGGTCAGGTCGGCGTGCCCGGGACGATATCGATCGGCGATCTCGGCGTAGTCGCGCGAGCGCTGGTCCAGGTTCTCGATCATGATCGAGATCGGCGTGCCGGTGGTGCGCCCCTCGAACACGCCGGACAGGATGCGCGCCTGATCCGGCTCCCGACGCTGGGTGGTGAAGCGTGACTGGCCCGGACGCCGGCGGTCGAGCCAGGGCTGGATGTCGGTCTCGCCGAGCGTCAGCCGCGGCGGGCAGCCATCGACCACGCAGCCGATCGCCGGACCGTGGCTCTCGCCCCAGCTGGTGAAGCGGAACAGGTGGCCGAAGCTGTTGTGCGACACCCAGCTCCTCCGACCGTCAATCCGAGACCGCCGCGATGTCCGGCGCCCTCGGGTTCTTCATGCCGACGGTATGGTAGCCGGCATCGACGTGATGCACCTCCCCGGTCACGCCGCCGGCGAGATCGGACAGCAGATACAGCCCGGCACCTCCGACCTCGTCGATCGAGACGTTGCGCTCGAGCGGCGCGTTGAGCTGGTTCCATTTGAGGATGTAGTGGAAGTCGCCGATGCCGCTCGCCGCCAGCGTCTTGATCGGACCCGCACTGATCGCGTTCACCCGGATCCCGTCGCCGCCCAGGTCGGCCGCGAGGTAGCGCACCGAGGCTTCCAGCGCCGCCTTGGCGATACCCATGACGTTGTAGTGCGGCATCACCCGCTCGGCACCGAGATAGGTCAGGGTCAGCAGCGAGCCGCCCGGCTTCATCAGTGCGCTGGCCCGCTGGCAGATCGCGGTGAACGAGAAGCACGAGATGTCCAGCGCCTGCAGGAAGGCCTCGCGCGGCGTGTCGGCGTAACGGCCGCGCAGGTAGGCCTTGTCGGCCCAGCCGATCGCGTGCACCACGAAATCGATCCCGCCCCACGCGCGCCCCAGGGTCACGAAGACCTCGTCCATCGCCGCATCCTGGGAGACGTCGCAGGGCAGCACCAGCGACGAGCCGACGCTCTCCGCGAGCGGCCGCACCCGCTTCTCCAGCGCCTCGCCCTGGAAGGTGAAGGCGAGCTCCGCTCCCTGCGCCGCGCAGGCGGCGGCGATGCCCCAGGCGATGGAGCGGTTGTTGGCGACGCCCATGATCAGGCCGCGCTTGCCCTGCATCAGCGTGCCGCGGGCGGGAAGGGATGGAGCGCCGTCCGGCATGAAGCCTCGTCCTGCTGAGAATTGCCTTGATCACGGTCGACCCGTCGACCAGGAAGGCGGCTGATGCTGGTCCAGGAGCCCTCGATCGGCGGCCTTGCATCGTCCTGACACAGCCACGGCGAGGCGACAAGGGCCGCCGCGAACCCCGCCCTGGCTCGGCGGTTCGGGTATCACAGCGCGAGGACGCCATCCCATGCCAGAACATCCCCTGCGGCCGGAAGCCGATCCGATGTCGCTGTTTCGGCAGTGGCTGACCGAGGCCGAGGGCTCGGAACCGAACGATCCCAATGCCGTGGCGCTGGCCACCGCGACCGCCGAGGGCGCACCCTCGATCCGGATGGTCCTGCTCAAGGGTCTCGATCCGGGAGGCTTCGTCTTCTACACCAACAAGCAGAGCCGCAAGGGCGACGAGCTGTCGGCCAATCCGCGGGCGGCGCTGCTGTTCCACTGGAAGACCCTGCGACGCCAGGTCCGGGTCGAGGGACCGGTCGAGGACGTGACCGACGCGGAAGCCGACGCCTATTTCGCCAGCCGCTCGCGGCTCTCGCGCCTGGGTGCGATCGCATCCGAGCAGTCCCGGCCGCTCGCGACGCGGGAGGAGCTGCAGGGCCGTCTCGCCGCGCTGGAGGCGCGCTATCCCGGCGAGGCGGTGCCGCGTCCCGCGCACTGGTCCGGCTACCGCGTGCTGCCCGAACGCATCGAGTTCTGGCAGGACATGCCGTACCGGCTGCACGACCGCATGGTCTATCGCCGGCAGGCCGAGGGCGACTGGCAGACGAGCCGGCTCAATCCGTGAGCGCCCCATCCTCGAGCGCTTCGTGATACGGTGCGGTGCCGGAACCAGGAAACCATCATCGTGAGCGACATCCGCAAGATCCTGCTGCCGCTGAACGGCACCCCCAACGGCGAGGCGGCACTGGCGACCGGGCTGATCCTGGCGCGACGCTTCGACGCCCACCTCGCGGCGCTGCACGTCCGCAGCGACACCCGCGAGGTGGCACCGCTGGCCGGGGAAGGATTGTCGGGCGCGATGGTCGAGGAGATGATGAGTGCCGCGGAGCGCGACGCCACGCGACGCTCGCTCAGCGTGCGCGAGGGGTTCGACCGGCTGGTCGGGCAGGCCGGGGTGGCGCTGCGCGCCGGCCCGGACCTCGAGCATGCCGGAGCGCCGGCCGACCACGCGGGGGCTGATCTTCGGCGCGATCACGACCGGCCTGCCG
>CAXTNB010000032.1:0-9084 GCA_964245385.1 uncultured Acetobacteraceae bacterium
AGCAGGGTCCGGGCGGCGGCGGAGAGGCCATCGACACCGTCCTCGCCGATGCCCAGGATGCTCAGCCACGGGCCGTCGCTCATGACGCGGGGAGGGAGGCGCGATGCGCGTGCTGGTGCTCGGCGGCACGAGCGAGGCCTCGTCGCTGGCCGGGATGCTGGCGGAGGACCCGCACTTCTCCGCCACCCTGTCGCTGGCGGGCGTGACGCGCACGCCGAGGCTGCCTCGCATCGCCCATCGCATCGGCGGCTTCGGCGGCGCCGCCGGACTGGCCGACTGGCTGCGCGTCGACAGGACCGAGGCGCTGGTCGATGCCACCCACCCCTACGCGCTGCAGATCAGCCGGCACGCCGCCATCGCCGCGGCGGAGCTCGGCATCCCGCTGCTGCGCATCGAGCGGCCGGCCTGGCGGCCGGCCACGGGAGATCGCTGGATCCGGGTCGCCAGCCTCGAGGCCGCGGCGGCGGCACTCGGACCGGTGCCGCGGCGCGTGATGCTGACGGTGGGCAGCAAGGGCCTGTTGCCGTTCCGCGCGACGCCGCATCGCTACCTGATCCGGTGCATCGACCCGCCCGATCCGGGCCGCCTGCCCGCGGGGGCGACGCTGCTGCTGGCGCGCGGCCCGTTCACGCTCGAAGGCGAGATGGCGCTGCTCGCCGCGCACCGGATCGAGCGGCTGGTCAGCAAGAATTCCGGCGGCGAGGCCACGGCACCTAAGCTGCGGGCAGCGCGGCAACGCGGCGCCACGGTGGTGATGATCGACCGGCCGGCGACAGCCGGTGGCGCGGTCGACGCCGCGGCGGCGATGCGCTGGCTGCGGCAAGGCCCGGGCGCTGCCCTGAACCCGCCGGAGCCGCAGGCACCCTCTTGAAGCGGTGCGACGCTACGAGGCGGTCTCCTTCTGGACGAGAAAGGCGTGCACGAAATCGGGCAGGTGGCTGCCGAGCCAATCGCCCATCTCCTGCTCCTCCTTCATGGACTGCTCCAGCACCGCGACGTCCTCGCTCGCGTGGGCCGCCTCGGCCAGGGTGAGCAGCACCTTGTACGAGCCGATCTCGTAGGCCTTGAAGCCGACCGCGGCGAGGACGTTCTTCAGCACCTCGTCCGACGCCGTGACGTGCGCGAAGCCCGCGACGGTCGCGACCGTGCCGACCACCGCCTCCTTGGCGACCGAGGCCTTGGTGCCGCGCTTGGCCAGCAGATCGTCCAGCCTGCCTGCCTGGACGGTGGATCGCTCCATCTCCTCCTGCATCTTCGCGTGCAGCTGAGGATAGGCCTGCATCCGGCTGAGCTGGTTCTTGACGGTGCCGATCGCCTGCGTCTCGACGGCGTGCTGGTTGCGAAGCCCGGTCACGTAGACATCCATCGCCGTGTTCAAGTCAGTCATGGCAAACTCCATTGAGGGAGGTGCAACGGCGCCTCTGCGGGATAGATCCGACCCATCATGTCACGTTGACGTTTCCGCAGGCGCGGCGACGTCCTCCCCATGCCGGCCTGCCCTCCTGGCAGTTCTGCGGCATCACCCCATATCCCGCCCGATGGCAGTCGGGTGGCCCCTCGCGTCGTCGGAGCCCGCGTCATGTCGAGTGTCGTTCAGTCCGCCCTCCGCGCCGCGATCGAGGCAGGCGTCGAGCGTGTCGCGGCCTTCAACCGCAGGCGTCTGTCGCGGACCGCCTCGCCGTTCCTGGTCGGCATCCACGCGCCGATGCGCACGGAGCGGACGCTGCACGACCTGGCCGTGACGGGATCGATCCCGGCGGCCCTCGACGGCCGCTACCTGAAGATGGGCGCGAACCCGGTCAGCCCCGACATCGCGGGCCAGCACTGGTTCCTCGGCGACGGCATGGTGCACGGCCTCGCCATCCGCGACGGCCGCGCGCTGTGGTACCGCAATCGCTGGATCCGCTCGCGCCTCGCGGCCGCCGCCCTCGGCGAGGCGCCCGCTCCCGGGCCGCGCCGCGGGCGCAGCGACACGGTGAACACCAACGTGGTCGAGATCGGCGGCCGCGCCTTCGCCCTGGTCGAAGCGGGCAGCTTTCCCGTGGAGCTCTCCGAGACCCTGGAGGAGCAGCGGTACAACCCGTTCGACGGGACGCTCGGCGGCTCGTTCAGCGGCCACCCGCACCGCGATCCGCGCACCGGCGAGCACCACGCGATCGCCTATGACGGCAACATCTGGAACGCGGTCCGCCACGTCGTCGTCTCGCACGACGGCAAGGTGACGCGCGACGTGCCGATCGCGGTCCGGCACGGTCCCTGCATCCACGACGCGGCGTTCACCGAGCGGTTCGCCGTCGTCCTCGATCTTCCGGTCACCTTCTCGATGCGCGCCGTGCTCGGCGGTCACGCGTTCCCGTTCCGCTGGAACCCGGCGCACCCCGCCCGGGTCGGCCTGCTGCCGCGTCACGGCCACGACGCCGACATGCTGTGGTGCGACATCGATCCCTGCTTCGTCTTCCACGTCGCCAACGCCTACGACGAGTCGGACGGCCGGGTGATCCTCGACGTCGTCGCCTATCCCACGATGTTCGACTCCGGCACCGCGGCCCTCGACGCGGTCGGCCGCTTCGAGCGCTGGACCATCGATCCCTCGACGCGCCGCATCGAGCGGCGCGTGATCGACCGGACGCCGCAGGAGTTTCCGCGCATCGACGAGCGCCGCTGCGGCCGGCGGTATCGCTACGTCTACACGGTGTCGGTGCCGCCGGACGGCAACCCCCAGCTGTTCGGCGCCACGACGCTGTTCAAGCACGACCTGCAGACCGGCGAGCGCCGCGCGCACGATTTCGGCGGCGACCGCGTGCCGGGCGAGTTCGTGTTCGTGCCGGCGACCGCGGAGGCCGACGAGGACGAGGGCTGGCTGCTCGGCCTGGTCATCGACCGCGCCGCCGAGGCGACCGACTTCACGATCCTGGACGCGCGCCGCTTCGAGGCGGCACCGGTGGCGAGCGTGCGGCTGCCGCACAGGATACCGCCGGGCTTTCACGGCAACTGGTTCCCGGCCGCCTAGCGAGCGAGGGGGTACGCGATGATCCGGCTGTCGAACCAGAGCATCGCCCGCCTGCCGGATGAGGTCGGCCGCCCTGGCTACGATCGGGATGCCGTGCGCGCCGGCGTCGTGCATCTCGGCATCGGCGCCTTCCACCGCGCGCACCAGGCCGCTCTGTTCGAGGCGGCGCTGCGGGCCGGCGACCTGCGCTGGGGCATCGTCGGCGTGTCGCTGCGCTCGCCGGACGTGCGCGACCGGCTGGCGCCGCAGGATTGGCTGTACACGCTGCAGGAGTGCGACGCGACCGGCGAGCGGCTGCGGGTGATGGGCGCGATACGCGACGTGCTGGTGGCGCCGGAGGACCCGGACGCGGTGGTCACGGCGCTGGCCTCGCCGGACGTGCACATCGTCACCCTCACCGTGACGGAGAAAGGCTACAAGCTCGATCCGTCCAGCGGTGCGCTCGATCGCGCCGATCCGGACGTGCGGCACGACCTGTCCAGCCTGGAGACGCCGCGCAGCGCTGCCGGCTTCATCGCCGCGGGCCTGGCACGTCGCCGTGGCCGCGGCCTGCCGCCCTTCACCACCCTGTCCTGCGACAACCTGCCCGACAACGGCCCGCGCCTGCGCGCCGCCGTCCTGGAGATCGCCCGCGCGCAGGATGCGGCACTCGCCGGCTGGATCGAGGCGCAGGCCGCCTTCCCGCGCACCATGGTCGACCGGATCGTGCCCGCCACCACCGACGACGACGTGACGGCCCTGGCCGGGCGGATCGGCGTCGAGGATCGCGGCACGGTCAAGACCGAGCGGTTCCTGCAGTGGGTGATCGAGGACCGGTTCTGCGGGCCGCGTCCGGATCTTGCAGCATGCGCCGGCGTGGTACCGGTGGACAGCGTCCGGCCCTGGGAGGAGGCCAAGCTGCGCCTGCTCAACGGCGCGCACTCCGCCATCGCCTATCTCGGCGCCCTGCACGACATCGAGTTCGTCCACGAGGTGGTGGCACTCGAAGCGGGGCGCCGCTTGGTGTCGGCGCTGTGGGACGAGACCGCGACGACGCTGCGTCCGCCGCCGGAGCTCGACCTCGCGGCCTACCGTGCCGCGCTGATGCAGCGCTTCGGCAACGCCGGCCTGCAGCACCGCACGCGCCAGATCGCGGCCGACGGCTCGCAGAAGCTGCCGCAGCGCCTGCTGGCGCCGATAGGCGAGCGGCTGGCGCGCGGGCTGCCGGTCGATGCGCTGGCCCTCGCGGTGGCCGCGTGGATGCGCTGGCAGTCCGGACGCACGCGCTCCGGCCGCAGCTTCGCGGTGGAGGACCCGCTGGCCGCCGTCACCGCCCGAGCCGTGTCCGATCGAGCGGACGATGATGCCCGGGTCGACGCGTTGCTGGCGATCGCGGCGATCTTCCCGCGCGCGCTCGCCGCCGACCCGGCGTTCCGCGACCTGCTGCGGCGGCACTACCGGCGGCTCGGCCACGACTTCCCGCCGCTGCTGGACCCCGCCTCCCCTTAGCACGTCGCCGGGCGTGTGAATGGCTGCCTGGGCGAGGCGATATCACGGCTCTCCCTTGTGCTATAGCAAGACACCCATCTATGTTTGTTGTTCGGTGGCCGCCGCGCGCGACGGCGCGCCGAAGCCAGGGCAGGTGCGGGGAGGGAGACGACATCCCGTGAGCAAGGTTCTCGATGAGGTCCTGGCCGCCAACCGGGCGTACGTCGCGGAGTTCGGCGACCAGGCCCGTCTCGCGCTGCCGCCGGCGCGGCGGTTCGCGATCCTGACCTGCATGGATGCACGGCTGGATCCGGCGCGTTACGCGGGTCTCGCGGAGGGCGACGCGCACGTCATCCGCAACGCCGGCGGTCGCGCCACCGATGACGCCATCCGCTCCCTGGTGATCAGCTACAAGCTGCTCGGCACCAAGGAGTGGTTCGTCATCCACCACACCGACTGCGGCATGCAGCTGTTCACCGACGACGTGATCGGCCGGCTGCTGGAGCAGAGCCTGGAGACGGCGAGCCTCGATGCGCGGGGATGGCACGATCACGGAGCAGGGCCCGGCAGCGTGCGCGGCCACTTCGTCAAGTGGCACACGATCGGCGACCTCGAGGCGAGCGTCATCGAGGACGTGGCCCGGATACGCTCGCATCCGCTCGTGCCAGGCACGATCCCGATCTACGGCTACGTCTACGACGTGAAGAACGGGGCGCTGGTCGAGGTCGAAGCCGCGACCCGAGCCGGCCTGCCGGCGAGCTGATCGCCGCGTGGATCAGGAGGACGTCATGAGAGCTGGACCGAAGAGAAACATGCTTCCCCTGGCACTCGCCGGCGCGGGCGCCGCCCTGATCGCCTGGGCGGCGGTCGCGCGCGCCGATGACGCCGCCTGCGTCGGCAAGGTCCCGGCCATACACGTGCTGGCGGAGCCGCTGCCGTCGACGAACTACATGAACGACATGCGCGGCGAGTTCGAGAAGCAGTGGCAGACCACGGTGAGCTTCCAGAACTACGGCGAGAACGATCGTCGCTCGAAATCCCGCCTGGACGCCTCGCAGGGCAGCGGTGCCTATCAGGTCTACGTGGTCGACGAGGCCAACGTCGCCGAGTTCGCCACCAACGGATGGATCATCCCGCTCGACCGGCAGGTGATGCCGCACGACTGGGACTGGAGCGACTTCCTGGCCGGCCGGCGTGCGGTCGCCACCTTCGACGGCAAGCCGTACTTCGCGCCCTTCGAGGGCGGCGGCGACGTGATGATGTACCGCAAGGACCTGTTCGCGGCGAAGGGTCTGAAGCCGCCCGCGACCCTCGACGAGTACGTCAGGGACGTCGCGTTGCTGAACGATCCGGCCAAGGGCATCTACGGCACCTCGCTGCGCGGCCGCCGCGGCTCCGGCATGAATGTCTGGCGCTGGACGCCGTTCTTTCGCGCCGACGGCGGCCAGTGGGTGGTCGGCGGCAAGCCGGCGTTCAACTCCGCGGCCGGGGTCAAGGCCACGCAGACCTACCTGCAGCTGATGAAGTCCACGCCGCCCGGCTCGTCGACCAACACCTGGAGCGAGGTGATCGAGGGCTTCCGCTCCGGGCGCGTGGCGGTCATCGTCGAGAGCGACGTGTTCGGGCCATGGGCGGAGGATCCGCAGAAATCCAGCGTCGTCGGCAAGGTCGGCTACGCGCCGCCGCCGGCGCCGCTGCCGTCGGCCGGCTTCGCCCACGGCCTGGCGATCGCCGCCAAGGGCAACCCGACGCAGTGCTCGAAGATCGTCTCGGGCGCCTTCATCGCCTGGGCGACCAGCAGGAGGAACGAGATGGGACGCATCAGCGCCGGCATCCTGAGCGACTACTCGCGCAAGAGCACCCTGGACAGCCCGCAATACCACGCCAAGGTCAATCCGGATTACATCCAGGCGCTGCTGCGGACGGCGCCGACCACGTCGCTGCTGATCTGGAACAGCCCGAACTGGCCGCGTTTCGGCGACGAGCTCGGCCTCGCGCTGGAAGGCGTGTTCACCGGGCAGCAGACCGACATCCAGCAGGCGCTGGACAACACCGCCCAGGATCTCGCCGACGTCACCAGCCCCTAGCGAGCGGCGTGCAGGCGCCGCCCGTGGGTCACGCGTCGGCAGCCCGTCGCCCCCGATACCTCCGGCACCGGCGCTTCGCCCTGCTCGCGGCCTCGCCCGCGTTCCTGGTGCTGGCGTTGCTGTCGATCCCGCCGACCTTCGGCGCCCTGATCCTGGCGCTGCGCAACCGGTCGCTCGAGCACCCGGCCAGCCACTGGGTCGGTCTCGCGAACTTCGCGCGGATGTGGGTCGATCGCCGGCTGTGGAACGCGCTGCGGATCACGCTCGGCTGGGAGCTGATCACCGTCGTCGGCACCATGGTGGTGGCGATCCTGGCGGGTGTGGCGATGTTCGAGCGGCTGCGCGGGCGCGTCCTCGACGCGCTGTGCGTCGCGTTCCTGCTGCCGATCCTGCTGCCGCGCATCTCCGCCGGGCTGATCTGGCGTTTCATGTATTCTCCCCTGATGGGGGTGCTGAACTTCCCCTTGAGCCTGCTCGGCCTGCGCCCGGTCGCCTTCCTCTCCGATCCGCATCTGGCGCTCGTCGCCGTCGCCGCGGTGGATGTCTGGCAGTGGGGCCTGTTCTTCGCGGTGATCATGCTGAAGTCGCTGCAGACGCTGCCGCGCGGCCCGATCGAGGCGGCCTGGCTCGATCGCGCCTCGGTCTGGCAGATACACTGGTTCATCAGCCTGCCGGCGCTGCGCGGCACGATCGTCACGATGTTCTTCGTCAAGGGCGTGGAGAGCCTTCGTTCGTTCGACCTGATCTACACCATGACCGCGGGCGGTCCCGGGATCGCCACCGAGACGCTGGACCTCTACGCCTACCAGGCCGGGATCGGCATATCCGGCCGCCTGTCCTACGCGGCCGCGATGAGCGTGCTGCTGACCGTGGTGACGACGATCATCTTCTCCGTCGTCTGGAAGAGGACGCGGCGGTGGAGCTGAGGCGGCGATGGCCCGAGACCGCGCTGGTCGCCATCCCGCTCTTCGTCGTCGCGCTGTTCCCGGTGGCCTGGGCGGCGCTGAGCTCGTTCAAGTCGCTGAAGGACATCGTGTCGCCGGTGCCGGTCCTGTGGTTCAGGCCGACGCTGCGGAACTACCTCGACGTGATCGCGACACCCGCGGTGCAGATGGGCATCCTGAACAGCGTCGTCGTGGTGAGCGCTTCCGTCGCGATCGGCATCCTGCTGGGGTGGCCGGCCGCCTACGCCCTGGCCCGGCTTTCCGGGCGCATCAAGAACGAGCTGCTGTTCTACGTGCTCTCGATCCGGTTCATGCCGCCGGTGGCGATCGCGATCCCGTTCATGGCCATCTATCTCGATCTTGGCCTGAACGACACGCGCCCGGCGCTCATCCTCACCTACAGCCTGGTCACCATCTCCACGATCGTCTGGATGTCGATCCCGGCGTTCGAGCGTGTCCCGGTGGAGATCGAGGAGGCGGCCGAGCTGGCCGGCTACGGTCCGCTCTCGGTGTTCTGGAGGATCGCATTGCCGCTGGCCTCGCCGTCGCTGATCGGCGGCGTGCTGTTCACCTTCGTGGTGATCTGGAACGAGCTGCTCATCGCGCTGGTGCTGACGGCGCGCAACGTCACCCTGCCGGTGGTGGCATCGAGCTTCAGCACGCTGGGCATGGAGGTGCCGTGGGGCGTGATCAACGCCTCGGCGATCCTGCTGTGCCTGCCGCCGCTGCTGTTCATCGGCCTGCTGACGCGGTTCCTGAACCGCTTCTTCCAGCCTCGCGCCGCGTCCTAGCCCCGGCTGCCGTCAAGGATCGTCATGGCCGAGATCGTCCTCGAGCGTTTCTCCAAGAGCTACGGCTCGGTCCAGGTGCTGCACGAGTTCGACCTGACGGTGCGGGAGGGCGAGTTCGTCGCGCTGCTGGGCCCGTCCGGATGCGGCAAGTCGACGCTGCTGCGGATGATCGCCGGCCTCGAGGACATCACCGGCGGCACGCTCCGCATCGGCGGCGTCTCGATGAACGACCGCCCGGCGAGGGACCGCGACATCGCCATGGTGTTCCAGAACTACGCGCTGTACCCGCACATGACCGTCTACGACAACATGGCGTTCGGCCTGCGTCGTCTCGGGCTGGCACGCCAGGAGGTCGATCGCCGTGTCCAGCAGGCGGCGGACATGCTCGGACTGGCGCCGCTGCTCGACCGGCTGCCGCGGCAGCTCTCGGGCGGCCAGCAGCAGCGCGTCGCCATGGGCCGCGCCCTGGTCAAGACGCCGAAGCTGTTCCTGTTCGACGAGCCGCTTTCTAACCTGGACGCCAAGCTCCGCGACCAGCTCCGGATCGAGATCAAGAAGCTGCACAGGCTCATCAAGACCACGACCATCTTCGTCACCCACGACCAGCTCGAGGCGATGACGCTGGCCGACAAGATCGTGGTGATGCGGGACGGACGCGTCGAGCAGGTCGGATCGCCCCGCGAGGTCTTCAACCAGCCCGGCAGCGTCTTCGTCTCCCGGTTCATCGGCTCGCCGGGCATCAACCTGATCCCCGTCCGTGCCGAGGTCGGCGCGCGACTCTGCCT
>CAXTNB010000032.1:9094-13222 GCA_964245385.1 uncultured Acetobacteraceae bacterium
GACGGGTTCAGCGTTCCGCTGCCGGCGCACGCCCATCCGCAGCTGCGTCCGGGGCAGGAGCTGCTTCTCGGCATCCGGCCGAGGGACGTACGGATCGCCGAGGCCCGCGTGCCCGATGCGATTCCTGCTTCTCTCGTCCTGTCGGAGATGATGGGTGCCGAGACGCTGGTCCAGATCACGGTCGGCGGCCAGGAGATCTCCATGCTGGTCGACGAGAGCCGGGCCGGCGACATCGGCGCGACGCTGCACGTGAGCTTCAGGCCCGACCGGCTGCACCTGTTCGATCGCGCGAGCGAGCGCCGCGTGCACTGACGCACGCCGCGGCTACTCGTCGTCGAGGAAATGCAGCATCGCCTCGTCGAACAGCCTCGGATCCTGCAGGAAGGCGAAGTGGCTGACGTTGGGCAGGATGAGCAGTCCGGCGCGCGGGATGACGGCCGCGATATGCTCGGTGTGCTCGCGCCTGATCGCCTCGTCGTGGTCGCCGTCCACCACCAGGACCGGTGCCTTGATCTTCCCGAGCTGCGCGTCGCTCCAGTGCGGCTGGTCCGCCCACATCCTGCCGATCTGGTCGAGGAAGGCGCCGTACTGCCCGGGCGTCGCGGAGTAGCGGGCGTACTCGCCGGCCGCCCGCTCGATGAAGGCCGCGAAGGTCGGGTTCCGCTGCACCGCCGGCTTCACCCCGGACACCGTCGTGTTGGCGGCGAACGCGAACAGCCTGCCGATCCGGCTCGGGTGGCGCATCGCCAGATCGAGGCCGATGATCGCGCCGTCGCTCCACCCGACGACGTCGACCTTCGGCAGCCTCAGGGCGTCCAGCAGCGCGACCACGTCGTCGGCCATCAGGTCGTAGCCGTAGGGACGTGCGTCGCGCGTGCTGCGGCCGTGGCCGCGGCTGTCCATCACCACCACCGTGTGGTGCGACCGCAACGCCCGCACCTGGTTGCCCCAGTAGTCGGCGTTGGCGAGGCCGCCATGCAGCAGGATGACCGGCGTGCCGTGGCCGTAGATCGCGTAGTGGATCCGGACGCCGTCGACCTCCGCCTGCCCGCTGCGGGCGCTGGCGATCGGCGCCGGCGTGGGCGGCAGCTCCTGCCAGCGCTCGGCGGCGTTGGCCGTCGGCGACGACAGCACGAGCAGCACGACCAGCAGCGCACGACGCTTCGCGCCGAGGCCGGGCGATCTCAAGGAGCAGAACGCCGCGGCGCGTAGAGCCAGGGCGTCGCGCCGGCGCGCGGGATCAGCCGCGTCGCCTCGGTGCCGACCAGCACCAGCGTGCGCATGTCGGCCTGCTCGCCGCGCGCCTCGGCCAGCGTGGTGATCACCACCCGCTCGTCGGGCCGGCTGATCGCGGTCGCGAACACCACCGGGACGGTCGCGGCGACCACCTCGCGCAGCAGGGCCAGCGCGGTGTCGAGCTGCCACGGCCTCGCCCGCGACACCGGATTGTACAGCGCGATCGCCAGCCCCGCCTCGGCCGCGGCGCGCAGCCGGCGCTGGATCAGCGTCCAGGGCTTGAGGTTGTCCGACAGCGAGAGCACGCAGAAATCCCCGCCCAGCGGCGCGCCGACACGCGCCGCCACCGCCAGCATCGCCGAGATCCCGGGCAGCACCACGACGTCGAGCGCCCGCCAGTCCGGCTCGCCGCGCTCGATCGCCTCGAACACCGCGCTCGCCATCGCGAACACCCCGGCGTCGCCCGACGACACCACCGCGACCCGACGGCCGCGCGCGGTGAGCGATAGCGCGTGGCGGGCACGGTCGAGCTCCTCGCGGTTGTCCGAGGCGTGCCGCACCGCCTCCGAGCCGCCCGCGACGCGGTCGAGATACGGCCCGTAGCCGACCAGGTCGGTGGCCTCGGCGAGAGCGGCGTCGACCTGCGGCGTGCGCAGCGCCGGATCGCCGGGACCCAGCCCCAGTACCGTCAGCCGGCCGCTCACCGCGCGCCCTGCCGGCCCGGGACCAGGATCATCGAGAAGTAGGGCGCGTCCGGTGCCGGATGCTCGATCTGCCGCAGCGGCAGGATACGCTCGCCGGGCATGGTGCCGTACTCGACGTAGAGCGCGCGCTCCAGCAGCCCGGCATCGTCGAGCGCCTGCCGGATCTTGGGGAAGTTGCCGCCGACCTTCATGATCACCGCCGCGTCCCCGAGCGCCAGACGTGCCGCCAGGCGCTGCCGGTCGAGCGTGCCGGGAAGCACCTGCAGCACGTCGTCGCCGTGGGTGATCGGCAGGGCGGCGGCCGACCAGCAGCCGCTCATGCCGGTGACGCCGGGGATGATCTGGTGCGCGAACTCGCCGCGCAGCCGGTCGAACACGTACATCGCCGAGCCGTAGAAGAACGGGTCGCCCTCGCAGAGCAGCGCCGCGTCGATGCCCGAGGCCAGCCGTTCGGCGAGCCGGGCGGCGCAGCGCTCGTAGAACCGTCCGATGTCGGCGAGGTAGCGCGGATCGACCACGGAGAGCTCGGTGGTGAAGGGGTACTCGAAGCGCAGCAGCTCGGCCTCGTGGCCGATCCGCTCCCCAGCGATGCCGCGCGCGTGGCCGGACCGGCCGCGCTTGGCGAAGAACGCGACGCACGGCGAGCTGCCGATCACCCGCGCCGCCTTGAGCGTCAGCAGCTCGGGATCGCCGGGCCCGACGCCCACGATGGACAGCGTGCCCCTCACTCTGCCTCGCTCGCCACCGCGTTGACCGCGGCCGCCGCCATGGCACTGCCGCCCTGCCGGCCGCAGACGATCGCCCACGGCACCTCGCCGCACATCGACAGCGCCTGCTTGGATTCCGCGGCACCCACGAAGCCCACCGGCATGCCGATGATCGCCGCCGGCCGCGGCGCGCCGTCCCGGATCCGCTCGAGCAGGTGGAACAGCGCCGTCGGCGCGTTGCCGATCGCCACCACGGCGCCGGCCATGTCCTCGCCCCAGAGCTCGAGTGCGGCGGCCGAGCGGGTGGTGCCGAGGCGGCGCGCCAGCTCGGGCGTGCGCGCGTCGCGCAGCGTGCACAGCACCGCGTTGCCGGCGGGCAGCCGGGCGCGGGTGACGCCGTGCGCGACCATCTCGGAGTCGCACAGCACCGGCCGTCCGGCGGCGAGCGCCGCGCGCGCCGCCCGCGCGAAGCCGGGGGCGAACTGCAGGGCGCGCGCGATCTCGACCATGCCGCAGGCGTGGATGACCCGTACGGCGACCCTGGCCTCGTCGTCGGCGAAGCGCGACAGGTCGGCCTCGCCGCGTATGATGGCGAAGGAGCGCGCGTAGATCGCGGCCCCGTCATGCTCGTACTGGTAACCGGTCAAGACCCGCCTGCGCTCCCGCCGAGCTGGCGGGCGAGTTCTGGCACCGTCAGCCCGCCGGTCTGCGCTGTATCGCCCGCCCGCCCGGCGCGCACCAGCCCGTATCGTCCGGCCGTGCCGACCAGGGTGATCGCCGCCGGCCCCGGATGGGCGCAGCCCTTGGCGCAGCCGGAGACGTGCAGCGACGGCGCCCGCACGCCGGCGCGAAGCAGCGCCCGCGCGTCGGCGCGCGCATCGACGCTGCCGCTGGCGCAGCCGGGGCGGCCGATGCAGGCGCTGACCCGCCGCACCGGATCGTCCGGGTCGACGACGAGTGCGCCGGGATGTCGATCGATCTCACGTCGCAGCGCCACCGCGTCGGCATCGCCGACCCCGGACAGCAGGATCGCGCGCCAAGGGGTCAGGTGCAGCACGCCGTCGCCGTGGCGTTCCGACAGCGCGCACAGGTGCCGCAGGATCGCGCCGTCCATCTGCCCGAACGGCAGGCCGATCCCGAACGCGCGCAGCGCCGGCAGCCATCCGATCGCGGCCCGGCCGCGTTCGGTACCGGCGCCATGCCCTCGCGACGGACGCGCGGCGGCGCCGCAGGCGATCCAGCGATGGGCCAGGCCGATGGCGGTCCGCACCGGGTCGGGTGCGAGGGGCGCGGATCGCTGCTCCGGGCCGAGGCCGACCCGCCAGCCGCGACCGTCCCGCCGCAGCGTGATGTCGGCCGCATCGCCGTCCAGGCCGAGCGCACCGCCGGCGTCGACGCCGAAGCAGAACTTGCCGGGGAGGGCCGACAGCGCGTCGTCGGCGGCCAGCGCCTGCTCCAGTCTCTGGCCGAGCGCGCGGCAT
>CAXTNB010000033.1:0-13132 GCA_964245385.1 uncultured Acetobacteraceae bacterium
GGTGTCGCGCTACCTGCCGACCTTCCGGGAGAATTTTCGCTTCGTCGGCCCGCAGATCGCGCTCAAGACCAAGCCGGTCGGCAACTTCGACGACCGCTCCTGCTCGGTGTTCCGCCGCGGCCGCACCTTCCACGTGATGTCGGGCAAGATCGACACCATCTTCTTCGCGATGGAGCGCATCCTCTCCTTCATCGAGTCCTCGCAGTCGCGCGGCTTCGCGACCCTGGCCTCGCCGCTGCGCCAGGACATCGTCAACCGCAGCCTGATCACGCATGACCAGTGAGGACGCGCTGATCGGGCATACCGGGTTCGTCGGCGGCAACCTGCTGCGCCAGCGCGCGTTCGCGGCCACCTTCAACTCCGGCAGCATCGGCGACATCGACGGCCGCCGCTTCGACGAGGTGGTCTGCGCCGGCGTCTCCGCGGTGAAGTGGTGGGCCAACCGCAACGCCGACGAGGATCGCGCGCGCATCGAGGGGCTGATGCGCCACCTCGAGACCATCACCGCCCGGCACTTCACCCTGATCTCGACCATCGACGTCCACGACCCGCCGCTCGGCGTCACCGAGCGCGACGCGCCGGTGCTGGAGGGGCTGCACCCCTATGGCCGCAACCGCGCGATGCTGGAGCGCTTCGTCGCCCGGCGGTTCGAGACGCACCAGATCGTCCGCCTGCCAGCCCTGTTTGGGTCGGGGCTGAAGAAGAACGCGATCTTCGACCTGATGCACGACAACCGCGTCGCCCTGATCAACCCGGCCTCGTCGTTCCAGTGGTACCCGCTCGACCGGCTGGCCGCCGACCTGCGCGTCGCGCGCGCGCACGGCCTGTCGCTGCTGCATCTGGCCACCGAGCCGCTGGCGATGGAGCAGATCCGCGCGCGCTGCTTCCCCGGCAGCGTGATCGGCGCCGAGGCGCCGGCGGCGGTCCGCTACGACATGCGCACCGAGCACGCGGCGGCGTTCGGCGGCGGCGGCGGCTACCTGCTGGACCGGATCGCGGTGCTCGATGCCATCGACCGCTTCGTCGAGACCGAGCGTCGCCCGTGACCGCGCCGGCGACGCGACGGCTCGGCGTGTCCAACCTGGCCTGGCCGGCGCGGGCGGAGGAGGCGGCGCTGGCGCTGCTGGCCGCCCGCGGCGCGCAGGGGGTCGAGGTGGCGCCGACGCGGATCGCGCCCTGGGACGAGATCACGCCGCGGCGCCTGTCGGCGTTCCGGCAGGGCTGCGCCCGGGCCGGCCTGTCGGTCAGCTCGCTGCAGGCGATCTTCTACCTCAGGCCCGAGGCCTCCCTGCTCGGCGACGCCGCCGGTTTCAAGGCGATGGCCGAGCATTTGCGTCGCGTGGCCGGCATCGCGCAGGCGCTCGGCGCCTCCGTCGCCGTGTTCGGCGCACCGAAGAGCCGGCTGCGCGGCGCGCTGTCGCCGGCGGACGCGATGGCGCGCGGCGCCGAGCGGCTGTGCCGGCTGGGTGACCTCGCCGCCGCCGGCGACCTGACGCTGGCGATCGAGCCGGTGCCGGCGCTGTACGGCGCCGACTTCCTCCAGCACGCGGCGGACGTGGTCGAGATCGTGCGCCGCACCGGCCACCCGCGCGTGCGCGTCCATCTCGACACCGCCTGCGTGGAGCTCGGCGGCGACGACGTCGCGGCCGCGATCCGCGACGCGGCCCCGCTGCTCGCGCACTACCACGTCGCCGAGCCGCAGCTCGGCCCGTTCGCGGCACCCGTCGGCTGCCACGCCGCAGCGGGGGCGGCGCTGGACGCGATCGGCTACGCCGGCTGGGTGGTGATCGAGATGCGCGAGGTCGAGGCCGCGGACGCGGACCTGGGCGCGCTCGCCACCGCCATCGACCACGCCCGCGCGCACTATCTCGGTCCGGCCGCCGCGCCGCGATGAGTGCGGGGCTGTCGCCGGTCCGCTTCCGCGACGGGCACTACCAGGCGCACGACCCCGACCGGGGCTGGCGCGCGATCTGCCGCGACGGCCGGCCGGTGCAGCGCCTGGTGCATGGCTGGCATCCGGTCGGGCTGTATCGCGGCTTCGGCCGCGTGCTGCTGCTGGAGCTGCGCCACGGCAGCGGGCGCGAGGCGACGTGGTTCCTCGACACCTCGCAGGCCCTGATCTGCAACGATCTCGACCGGCTGCCGGCGGAGCTGCGGGACGGCGTCGGCACGCTCGCGGTGCCGGCCCTGCGACGCCTGTGCCACGCGCTGCTGGCGGGCGATCCGGGGCAGCAGGCGGTCGACCCGCTGCGGCTGCACGCGCTGAACCCGGAGACGATCGCCCGCCTGATCGGCTTCGCCGGCGAGCGGCTGGCGCCGCCGCCGACGCTGATCTCGCTGAACGCGCTCGGCCCCGAGCAGCAGGCGGTCGTGGTCGGCGGCGTGCCGCTCCCGGTCGCGGCACTGCGCGCCTGCGTGGCGGCGCGGATGCAGCAGCAGCACATGGCGGTGCTGGCGGGCGGCGCCTACGAGGCGGTCTGCCCGTTCACCGGCGCGGCGCTGCGCACCACCACGACCATCCTCGACGAGCGCACCAGCGCCTGCCGGTTCGAGACCCCCGCCTCCGGCGCGACGCCGGCGCGGGTGTTCTACCTGTGCAACAACCCGGTGATCGGCGAGCGCGAGCTGTTCATCCCGTCGCTGAACTGCACCGTCGCCCTGCGCGCGCCCGAGCACGCCGACCGGCTGTTCCCGCGCCTGCTCGCCGCGGTGGTGCGGCACGCGGACGTGCTGCCCGGCTACCTCGCCATGCGCAAGCGCCCGGCCAACATCCTGACCCCGTTCCCCGGCCTGCATGTCGGCCACGTGCTGTGGAACGAGCTGACCGGGCTGGACCGGATCCGGCGCGCGCTGCCCGCTGAGGCGCTGCCCACGGTGATCGTGCCCAACCCGGAGGCGGGCACCGAGCTGTTCGGCCCGGTGGAGCGCATCTTCCCGGAGTTCGACGGCAAGGTGCGCCGCATGCCGGCGCGCGACGTCGCCGGCGTCGTCTATCGCGAGGGCCTCACCGCCATGCGCGTCTACGACGAGTACGTCTCACGCGAGCTCGCCGCCCGCGTCGGCCTGCTGGCGCGGCAGGATCCGGCGGTCGAGCCCGACCGGGACCTGGCGGCGCAGCTGCGCGGGCAGGGCAGGCCGCTGATCCTGATCGGGCTGCGCGTGCACAACCGCACGGTGCCGGACCAGGTGGGCCTGTGGCGGGGCGTGATCGAGCACCTCTCGCACCGGCTGGGGCCGATCGCGGTGGTGCTCGACGGCATCAACGCCCGCCTGCGCGGCGATCCCTCGACCGACTACGGCAGCTTCGGGCCGCGCGGTCCGCGCGCGCCGGTGCTCGACGAGCTGCAGATCGCGATCGAGCTGCGCCGCCATTTCCACGACGACGACGTCGTGCTGATCAGCACGGTGGGCGCACCGATCGCGCGCAGCCTGTTCTGGGCGCAGCAGGCGCTGTTCTTCGTGTCGCTCTGGGGCGCGGGCCTCGCGAAGTATCGCTGGGTCGCCAACAAGCCCGGCCTGGTGCTGACCAACCGGATCAACCTGGACCATCCGGAGGGGTCGGTGCGCATCTATCACGCCGCCGACCTGATGGAGGCGCCGACGGCGCTCGATTTCATCGACCCGCGGCACGTGACCGACCGCAACGCCTCGGACTTCCACGGCGGCTTCTACAACGACTTCACCGTCGATCCCGCGGGCCTCGAGGAGGCGCTGGACCGGCTGGTGGCGAGGCTGATGAAGCAGGACGGCCAGGGCGCCGGGTGAGGGGCGATGCCGCGCGGCATCGCGCCCCGCCTCATCTTGACGGTGGCAAGTTCATGCTTGACGCCTGCCCGACCGACATGATCTTTTCACCGTCAAGATTGTGGGAGGCTCGGACATGCTCGGCATGGTCTTCACCGCCGTCCTGGCCCTGCACGTCGCCGGCGGCGCGGTCGCGCTCCTCGCCGGCCCGGTCGCGATGCTGGCGCGCAAGGGCCGGCGCCGGCACCGCCTGGCCGGCCGCTGCTACGCCCTCGCCATGGTGGTCACGGCCACTTCCGCGCTCTGTCTCGCGCTCGCGACGCGCAACCTGCTGCTGCTGGTGATCGCGGTGTTCAGCTTCTTCCTCGTGTTCACGGGCTGGCGGGCGCTGGGCCAGAAGCGCCTGCACGAGCGCGGCCTCGGGGCGCGCTGGTTCGACTGGCTCGTGGCGGCGCTGACGCTCGCGTTCAGCGCCGGGCTGTTCGCCGCCGCGTGGATCGCGGGCCGGGACGTGACCGAGCTGTTCTTCGGCATCAGCGGCAGCATCCTGGCGCTGCGCGAGATGTTCCAGCTGACCGGGCGCGGCGTGCGACCGGGCGACTGGCTGGTCCGGCACATGATCGGCATGTCGGGCGCCTACATCGCCACCGTCAGCGCCTTCGCGGTCGTGACCCTCACCGCCCTGCCGCGCCCGGTCGCCTTCATCGGGCCGACCTTGATCGGCACCCCGCTGATCGCCTTGCTGGCGACACGGCTCACGGTCGCGCTCCGGCAAGGTCGGACGGCGGCGGACATCCTGCGCGAGCCTGCGGGCCGGCGACGCCCGGCTCCGGTCGCGCCGGGTGCCTAGCCGGAGGCACCGCTACGTCCGCGGCGAGCGGCCGCGGCCTCTCACCGGGCGCGGGCGAGATCGTGTTTCTCACGATGCGCGAGGCTGTCCAGGCAGGCATCGCGCGCCTCCCGCAGTCCTGGTGCCGACACCGCCCGGACGACGGGCACGGTTCGCGCGTAGTAGGCGCGGATCTCCGCAGCACTCGGTTCGATCTCGATGTCACCGCAGATCCGACCGACGGGGTAGCCCACGCTCGACATCCGCAGCACGTTCGACGGACGCCTCTTCAGCGCCTCCGAGACGGCGATCGGCAAGCTCTCGTTGAAGGCCGCGTTGCCTCCTGTTCGCAGGCGGGGAAGAAGCGCCAGCCAGCGCGCGTCGCCGCTCTCCACCCCTCGGATGATCAACGGCCGCACGTCGTCGAAGCGGGGCCAGGCGGCACCGGGCGGTCCGTAGCGATCGAGCATGGCCTCTGCCTGTGCGGGCGCGAGCTGCGGTGGAGCATCTGCCGCTGCCACCAGCGTCGTGACGGCGCTCAGCAGGGTCATGCGGATCGGCTTCATCATCAGCGCTCCGAGGCGTGCAGGCAGGAAAGCGCGATCTCGCCTTCCGATGGCTGTCCTCGCGGCGCGCTTCCCGCGCACCGGTCGGTAAACCGGATCTTAACCATTTCCGGCGAAACCGGCCGGTGTGGGAACAGCGACCCGATCCGCCTGCGACAACCCTGACGGACGCACGGCCAGCCGCCGGCAGCGGCGGCCAGGGGACGGCAGCCAGCGAGCGGAGCGGGCATTCGACGCGGGACTGCAGCTTCATCAGGCCGGCGAGCTGGGCAGGGCGGTCGCCCTCTATCGCCGCGCGCTCTCCCTGCAGCCCGACAGCTCGGCGGTGCATGCCAACCTCGGCAGCGCGCTTCGGGATCTCGGACAAGCCGGAGCCGCCATCGCCCATCTTCGCGCGGCCCTCCGCCTGACGCCGGGGCTGGTGCAGGCCCACAACAACCTCGGCATCGCGCTCAGGCAGCAGGAACGGCTGGACGAGGCGGTCTCATGCTTCCGCGCGGCGCTGGAGCTGAAGCCGGACTACCTGGAAGCACGCATCAATCTCGGCACCGCACTGAAGGAGCAGGGGAGGCTCGACGAGGCAGTGGCGTGCTTCCGCGCCGCCCTCGCATCGAGCCCGAACCTTTCGCTGCTGCACTACAATCTCGGCAACACGCTGAAAGCGCAGCGGCGCCTCGACGAGGCGGCCGCGTGCCTGCGCAGGGCGATCGAGCTTTCGCCGGACCACGTGGAGTCGCACTACAACCTGGGCCGGATCCTGCTGGCGCGAGGCGACATGGCGGCGGGCTGGCGGGAGTACGAGTGGCGCTGGGAGACGCCGCACATGATGCCGGCGCGGCGCCGCTTCGCCCAGCCGCAGTGGCGCGGCGAGGCGGGGGAGGGCCGGACCCTGCTGATCCACGCCGAGCAGGGCTTCGGCGACACCCTGCAATTCTGCCGCTACGCTCCGCTCGCCGCCGCACGCGGCCTGAGGGTGATCCTGCAGGTGCCGAAGCCGCTGATCCGGCTGCTGCGCAGCCTGCCGGGCGTGCAGCGCCTGATCGACAACGGCGAGGAGGCGCCGCCGTTCGACCTCCACTGCCCGATGCTCAGCCTGCCGCTGGCGCTGGGCACCACCCTGGCGACGATCCCCGCCGCACTGCCCTACCTGCACGCCGATGCCGCCCAGGCGGCGGCGTGGCGGGCCCGTCTCGCGGCGAGCGGGGCGAGGCGGCCGAGGGTGGGCCTGGCCTGGGCCGGCAGTGCCACGATGCAGCTCGACGGTCAGCGTTCCCTGACCGCCGGACATCTGGCGCCGCTGCTCGGGATCGAGGGGGTGCATCTCATCAGCCTGCAGCGAGACCGCGTCGCCGCGGCGGATGTGCCGCTCGCCAGCTTCATGGACGAGATGCACGACTTCGCCGACACCGCCGCCCTGGTCGCCAGCCTCGACCTGGTGATCTCGGTGGATACCGCGGTGGCCCACCTTGCCGGCGCGCTGGGCAAGCCGGTCTGGCTGCTGGACCGGTTCGACCCGTGCTGGCGCTGGCTGGACGGCAGGCTGGACAGCCCGTGGTATCCCTCGCTCCGGATCTACCGGCAGCCGCGGCCGGCAGACTGGGGCACGGTGCTCGCCGAGGCGGCCCGGGACCTTAGTGGCGGTCTCGAACCGACCCGCCGACCCACGCTGCGGTCGCTTGCCTGATCGGCCGGCGCGTGCTCTAAGCCGCGCCTTCCCTGCCGGGGCGGTGGCATCCGCCTCGGCTATACCCATGCCCGGATCGGCGACGTCCGGTCGGGCAGCCGCCTGGAATGGTCCGGGGCCGCGGGTTGAACGCAGCCGAAGGGAGCAGCCATGCCGTTCTACGAGTGCGTGCTGATCGCGCGCAACGACGTCACCCAGCAGCAGGTCGAGGGGCTCGCCGACAGCATCGCCGGCCAGCTCGAAGGCGAGGGCGGCTCGGTGCAGAAGCGCGAGTACTGGGGGCTGCGCAGCCTCGCCTACAAGATCAAGAAGAACCGCAAGGGGCACTACATGCTCCTCGGCCTCGACGCCAAGCCTGCCTCGATCAGCGAGATGGAGCGCCAGCTCAACCTCAACGAGGACGTGCTGCGCTTCCTCACCCTGCGCATCGAGGCGATCGACGAGAACCCGTCCGCGATCCTGAGCCGCAAGGGCGACGATCGCGAGCGCGGCTTCCGCGGCCCCAAGCCGGCCGGACGCTTCGATAGCGGCCGCAAGCGCGGCTACGACGACCGCGAGGAGTTCCGCGCGCGCGACGAGGGCGCACCGCGCGGCCGCGACATGGCCGAGGCGGAGTAGGGCGGATGTCAGACAGCACCGACGTCAATCCCGCACAGCGCCGCACCGCGGTCGGCGCCCGCCGGCCGTTCTACCGCCGTCGCAAGTCCTGCCCGTTCTCCGGCCCGAACGCGCCGAAGATCGACTACAAGGACGTGCGCCTGCTGTCGCGCTTCCTCAGCGAGCGCGGCAAGATCGTGCCGAGCCGGATCACCGCGGTGTCGGCCAAGAAGCAGCGCGAGCTGGCCCAGGCGATCAAGCGCGCCCGCTTCCTCGCCCTGCTGCCCTATATTCTGACCTGAGGGAGACGGATCATGGCCGCGACCGAAGTGATCCTGCTGCAGCGCATCGAGAAGCTGGGGCAGATGGGCGAGGTGGTGCGCGTCAAGCCGGGTTTCGCCCGCAACTACCTGCTGCCGCAGGGCAAGGCGATCCGCGCCAACGCCCATAACCGCGACCGCTTCGAGCGCGAGCGCGTGCAGCTCGAGGCGCAGAACCTCAAGCGGCGCGAGGAAGCCGAGCGGCTCGCCGAGCGCGTCGGCGGCATGTCGGTGGTGATCATCCGCCAGGCCGGCGACTCCGGCAGCCTGTACGGCTCGGTCTCGCCGCGCGACGTGGCGCTCGTCACCTCCGAGGCGGGCCTGACCATCGGCCGCCAGCAGGTGCAGCTCGACCAGCCGATCAAGACCCTCGGCCTGACCGAGGTGCGCGTGGTGCTGCATCCCGAGGTGGTGATACGGGTGACCGTCAACGTCGCCCGCTCACCGGAGGACGCCGAGCGGCAGGCGCGCGGCGAGAAGGCCGGACGCGACGACGACGACGCGGTCGAGGAGGCCGAGACCGCGCCGGACGATCTCGCCGGCTGAGCCGGCGGCCGTCGCGCGGCGCCGCCTCGCTAGTACGGGCTGGCGGCGGGCGGCGGCGCCGCCGGCGCCCTGTGCCGGGAGAAGCAGCCGGCCTCGTAGCAGCCCAGCAACGCCACCGCCCCGGCGCCGATCGCCACCTTGGTGCCGGTGGACAGTCCCGGCCGTCCGGCCTGGTCGGAGCCGCCCGGCTGGCCCGCGCCTCCGGTGGCACCCGCGGGGCCGCCGGGGGCTCCCACGGTGACCGCCACGCGCTGCGCCTGCTGCGGGCCGCCGCCCGAGGGTATGAAGTCCACGTTGACCTGACGACCCGGAGGCATCGCGCCGACGTAGGCGGCGAAGGCCGCGATGCTCGGGAACACCCGTGCATCCACCGCGATGATCTGGTCGCCGACATGCAGGCCGGCCTGATCGCCGGCGGAGCCCGGACGCACCGCCCTCACCTGCATCACCTCGAACAGCATGCCACCGTCGGCGATCTGCCTCGCCCGCGCCACGGCGAGGCCGAGCGCCCCGCCGTTGCGCGGCAGGGCGGCCGCCTCCTGGGCGGAGAGCAGCCGGTAGCCCATCGGATTATCGGCGTGCGCCGGCAGTGCCAGGCACTGCAGGAGCAGCAGGACGCCGGCGACGCGGAGTCCGGGGAGACCGACCAGGGGCCGCTTCCCGCTCGCGCAGCGGCCAGCGGCCTGCACCTCCGACAGGCCGTGGCCGGCGATAACGTGCTCGCTCATGCGTCGCTCTCCTCGGTGTGCCGTCGGGTTCACGTCGCGGGTGCGCGGCGCCGGAGGCGATCAGGACGTCCGCGGCGCGGCGGATCAGGTCCGAGGCGTGCGGCTGGTCTCGGCGACGTCGCCGGTATTCGGCGGTTCGACCGCGACCTCCTCGCGCCGCACGGTATCGCGCACCGTCTCGACCCGCTCCTGCGCCTCCTTGCGCACGACCACCTCCTCGCGGACGTGGACGGGCTTGCTGACGACGGCCTCCTCGCCGGTCCGGCTCACCTCGATCAGCTTGTCGGTGAAGTCGTCGAGGTCGGTCGTGCGTCCGTCCCGCACCGCGCGGCGCTCGACCTGCACCGTCTCGTCACGCAGCGTGACCTGCTCCTCGACCGGCGTCTCCACCACGAAGCGGCGCACCCGCGTGGTGCCACGTTCGACCACGCGCTTGCCGAGCACGAGCTGCTCCTCGCGCAGCGGGATCACCGCGACCTCGCTGGTGGCGCCGGCTGTCTCGGCCTCGGGTGGCGCCGCACCGCCGGCATCCTGTGACGGGATGCGGGCGGGCGCCCGGTCGCCGATGTCGATGGGGTCGTGACGGTCCAGGATCGCGGCGACGGAGTCGGCCTGCTGCTCGGATGCCCTCACCGTCACCACCATCGATCCGCCCTGCGGGCTGCGGTCGTAGACCCCGGCGTCGTGGTCCGGCTCGCCGCTCAACAGGCCCGGCCAGAAGCTCCTCTCGCGCATCGAGGTGGAGGCGATGGTGGAGCCGCTCATCACGCCCGAACCGGTGCCGGTGCCGCCATGCTGGGTGATGGCGTCGGCCGGGATGTCCGCCGCCCTGAGATCCTGCACGGCGGCGTCCGCGTGGGCGGCGCTGTCGTAGACGGCGACGAGGGTCTCTTCCCTCATGATCCGAGACTCCCTGGTTCGATCTGCCGCGCCTGCGTCGGGCGCGCCCACCGCGTGGCGCGACGGCCGAGCGGCACGTCGCTCGACCTAGATCCGATCACGAGGCGCGACCGCCGCCACGGAGCCGTGGCGGCCCGTTGCAGGGTCGCCCGGCTCCGCCGCGGCTCGGATCCTGCCGAACGCCCGTCGTCGCAGCGTTCTCGTCGTTCAACTGCGACATGATCGGCATGATCCGCCAGCACTCATTCCTTCAGCGCGTCGCGCATCGAATCCTTGGCGCCGCCGACCGTGTTCTGGGCCTTGCCCGCGGTCTTCTCGGCGCTGCCCTCGGCCTGTGTCTTGGTGTCGCCGGTGATCTTGCCGGCCGCCTCCTTGATGGAGCCGCTGACCTTCTTGCCCATGCCTTCGAGGCGATCTTTGTCCATGACGCTTTCCTCGTTTCCTGTGGTCCGCCGTCCGTCTGAGGAACGATCGGATGCATGGATAACTTCGCACGCCGCGAAAGGTTCTGCCCCGCGATACTGTAATTATTCGAACCGGGAGAGAAACCGGCTAGTGCAACTGTCCTACGCTAGTGGGACACGTGCACTAGTCGTTTCGCCGAATGTTTCGCCGCGCGCTGCGCCGGCTTCTTCGCCTCGCCGGCGAGACCGCGCTCGCGGGCCCAGATCACCAGCGCGCTGCGGCGATGTATGCCCAGCATCCGGTAACTCGCAGAGACGTGATTGCGTATCGTGTTGCGGCTGACGCCGAGCCGGTCGGCGATCTGCTGGTCCGACAGCCCCTGCGCCATCAGGCCGACCACCTCGCGCACGCGCGGACTGAGGTCGCCGACGCCGACGCCGGAACCGTCCACCGCCTGCCGTCCGGTCAGCCCGGCGAGTTTCTCGACCACCTTCTGCCCGAACCACGAGGTGTCCTGCATCACCGCGTCGATCGCGGTCAGCAGCTCGATCTCGGTCTGCCTGCGCTCGGTGATGTCGAGCATCACCATCAGCACGCAATGCTCGCCGTTGATCATCACGGTCTCGGCCGACAGCAGGTAGTCGCGGCTCTGGCCGTCCTTGCCACGCAGCCTGATATCGATGCTGCGTATGTGCCCGGTCTGCTTGACCAGCCGCGCCACCTGCTCCTGCTCGCCGCCGCTCCACAGCCCGATCTCGGCCTCGGTGCGGCCGATCACCTCCTCGCGTCGCCAGCCGCTGGCCGCGGTGAAGGCGTCGTTCACGTCGAGCAGGCGCAGGCCGTCGAGGGCCACGATCACCATCGGCCCCGGTGCCATCCGGAACGCGACGGCGAACCGCGCCTCGCTCTGCCGCAGCGCGTCCTCGGCCTGCTTGCGCGGATGCAGGTCGGCGAAGCTGAACAGCATGCACGCCGCGTCGCCGACCTCGATCGGCTGGCCGGCGACGATGACGGTCTTGGTCTTGCCGTCGGGCAGGCGCAGGCAGGCCTCCATCTGCGGGATGGTGGCCCCGGCATGCAGGCGACGCACCGCCAGCTCGCGCTTCTCCGCCCCTTCCAGCACGTCGATCTCGTGCATCGACCGGCCGATCACCGTCTCCCGCACGTAGCCGGTCAGCTCCAGGAAGCCCTGGTTCACCTTGACGTAGCGCATGTCGGAGAGCCGGACGATGATCGCCGGTGCCGGATTGGCGCCGAAGGTGCGCTCGAACCGCTCCTCGGCGTTGAAGCGCTCGGTCTCGTCCTCCAGCACCAGCGCCAGGCAGTCGGGCCGCCCGCCGGCGTCGGTCAGGATCAGGCTGCGGATCTGGTGCACCCAGCGCTTCTCGCCGCCGCGCGGCGCCACCTCGACGGTGACCTCGCTGAAGCTCTCGCCGGCGACCACGCGGTCCATCGGATACTCCTCCGGCGGCAGCCGATGCTGGTTGCGGTAGCGCAGCTCGAAGCGCTCGCGATACGACGAGGCGCTGCCGCCGAGCTGATCGGCCGATCGCAGCCCGTGCATGGCGAGCGCCGCCTCGTTCGCCCAGACGATCGTGCCGTCCAGGTCGATCAGGATGATGCCCTCGGTCAGGCCGACGATGATCTGCTGCAGCTGCGTGCGGTCCGCACGCGGGCGGGGGATGTCTTTCATCCTGATGAAACGCGGCAAGGCGCAGGAGATGCAGCCGACGGCAACGATCGCGGCCACGTCCGCCGCGTTGGCGTCGGAGCGTGCCCGGGTCGGGCGCGCGCGGCGTGGGCGAGGCGGCCGGATGCGGATCAGGTTCATCGATGCGAACGGCATGCGCTTCGAGGTGCTGGAGCAGGGCGAGGGCGACCGGCTGGCGCTTTGCCTGCACGGCTTCCCTGAGCACGCCGTCTCCTGGCGTCACCAGATGCCGGTGCTGGCGGCGCTGGGCTACCGGGTATGGGCGGTGAACCAGCGCGGCTACGGCCGCACGACGCGGCCGGTCAGGATCCGCGACTACGCGCTGCCGCGGCTGCTGCGCGACGTGGCGGCGCTGATCGATGCCTCCGGCGCCGCCAGCGTGGTGCTGATCGGGCACGACTGGGGCGCCATGGTCGCCTGGTGCTTCGCCGCCGCCCGCATCCGGCCGCTGCGGCGGCTGGTGATCATGAACGTGCCGCATCCGCTGTGCTTTCGCGCGGCGCTGCGGCACTGGCGGCAGCTGCGGCGGTCCTGGTACGTCGCCCTGTTCCAGGTCCCGCTGCTGCCGGAACGGCTGCTGGCGGCGCGCGGCGGTGCGGCGCTGCGGCGCATGTTCGCCGGCCTGGCGCTGCCGCCCGAGGTGCTCGCGGTCTATGCCGGCCAGATCGCCGAGCCGGGTGCGGCGACGGCGATGCTGAACTGGTACCGCGCCCTGCGCATCGATCGCCCCTCGACGGCGTCGCTCGCGCAGACCATAGAGGTACCGACCCTGCTGGTCTGGGGCGAGCAGGACGTGGCACTCGACCTGATCTGCCTGGACGGCACCGCCCGCTACGTGCCGGACCTGACGCTGCGTCGTCTGCCCGGGGTGTCGCACTGGGTGCAGCAGGACGCGCCGGCGCAGGTCAACCGCCTGCTGGAAGAATTTCTGGCCGAGCATCGGCCCGACGAGGAGGAGCAGCCATGAGATATCGCCAACTCGGCGACAGCGGCATCGAGGTGTCGGAGATCGCCTTCGGCTCCTGGCTGACCACCTCGGGCGGGGTGCAGCGCGAGCAGGCGATCGCCTGCGTGCACCGCGCGCTGGATCTCGGCATCACCC
>CAXTNB010000034.1:0-10991 GCA_964245385.1 uncultured Acetobacteraceae bacterium
CACCTGGGTGCGGCTGGCGCAGCGCATCCCGGTGCGCGTGCACATCGACCACGTGCCCGACGGGCTGCTGCTCGCCGCCGGCATGACCTGCTCGATCAGCGTCGGCCGCGAGGCGGAGGGCCACGGCCGGGTGCGGCTCGGCTCCTGGCTCGAGGAGCATCTCTGAGCCCGCGTCGCAACCTGCACTCGAGATCAGGCTGCCTGCTCGCGACCCTGCTGCCGCTGCTGCTCGGCGGCTGCGTGCTCGGGCCGCGCTACCTGCCGCCGCGCACCCGCACGCCGCCGGACTGGAGCGAGCACGCCGCGTCGGCGCGCGAGATCGCGCGCACCGAGGCGCACATGCGGGACTGGTGGGGGCTGTTCGGCGACCCGGTGCTGGACCGGCTGGTGGCGCGCGCGATCGCCGGCAACCTCGACCTGCGCATCGCCGGCCAGCGCCTGCTCGCCGCCCGCGAGGTGCGCACGCAGGTCGCGGCCGGCCTCGCGCCGCAGCTCGATGCCGGCAGCCTCACCGGCATACAGCGCTTCTCCACCAACCTGGAGTTCCCGCCGCTGCCCGGCGTGTCGCCGGACAACCGGCTGTGGGCGCCGGGCTTCACCGCGAGCTGGGAGCTCGACGTGTTCGGCCGCATCCGCCGCCAGATCGAGGCGCAGGACGCGGAGGTCGCGGCCGACCTCGAGCAGCAGCGCGGCGTGCTGCTCGCCGTCGTCGGCGAGCTCGCCCAGGACTACGTCACGCTGCGCGCCACCCAGCGTCAGCTCGACATCGCCGCGCGCAACATCACGGCGGCCGAGCAGGGCGTGGCGCTGACCGAGCGGGTGTTCACGCAGGGGCTGGGCACGACGCTGCAGGTGGCGCAGGCGCGCGCGCAGCTGGAGACGCAGCAGGCCACGGTGCAGCCGCTGCGCACCCGCGTGGCGCAACTGTCGCACGCGATCGGCGAGCTGCTGGGCGAGGTCCCGGGCCGGATGCCGGACGGGCTGGAGCAGACGCTGCGACATCCCCGCCCGCTGCCGCGGGTGCCGGCGCTGCCGGTGACGCTGCCGTCGCGGGTGATCGCCGAGCGTCCGGACATACGCGAGGCCGAGCGGCGCTACGCCGAGGCGAACGCGCGGATCGGTGCCGCGGTCGCCTCGCTCTATCCGGACTTCTCGCTGCCGCTCTCGCTCGGGCTGCAATCGAGCATGATCCACGAGCTGCTGACGGCGGACAGCCTCGCGTTCCAGTTCGTGCTGAGTGCGGCGCAGCCGCTCACGCATGGCGGGCGGCTGAGCGCGCAGGTGCGCGAGGCGCGCGACCAGGCCGAGGCGGCGCGGCTGAGCTACGGCCGCACCGTGCTCACCGCCTTCCGCGAGGTCGAGGACCGGCTGGTCGCCTACCGCCAGGATGCCGAGCGCAGCGCGCTGCTGCATCGCGCGGCAGCCGACAATGCCCTGGCGCTGGACCGTGCACGCCGCCTGTTCGGCGCCGGCCTGATCGGCTTCCTCGACGTGCTGAGCGCCGAGCAGGCGACCTACCAGAGCCAGGACGCGGCAGCCCTCGGCGACCTGGCGCGGCTCGACGACGCCGTGTCGCTGTACACCGCACTCGGCGCCGGCTGGCAGGGAGTGGCACTCGACACGACGCCGGCACCGCGTCGCTGACGGCGCGACCGTCTCCCTGCTGCAACAGCGTGCGGCTTTGATCGCGCGCCGGTCGCGCCTCGGCACTCCCGGCATCCGGCCTGGCATCCGGCTTGCTTCGCGGCACGGCATCGCACCGCATCAGGAAGCCGAGCCCCATGATCGCACGCATCGCCTCCGCGGCCCTGCTGGCCGGCACCTCCCTCTCGACGCTGGCCGGCGTTCCGGCGTTCGCGGCGGCGGCGGACGACAACGCGGAATCGATCGTGGTCGAGGCGACCAAGGGGCACAACAGCGCCGACGGCGTCACCGGGCTGCAGCCGGGCGGCGGCCTGATCAAGAAGGAGACCGCCCCGAAATCGTCGAGCTCCGTGACCAAGGACTTCATCCAGAAGCAGGCGCCGGCGCAGAGCCCGTTCCAGCTGGTCGACCTGCTTCCGGGGGTGGTGGTGTCGGAGGTCGATCCGTGGGGCCTGTCGGGCGGACAGCTCTCGATGCGCGGCCTCGATCAGACCGAGATGGCGTTCATCTGGGAGGGCTCGCCGATCTCCGACGTCGGCGTCTACACCACCTATCCCTCCGAGTTCGCCGACAACGAGAACCTCGAGGAGCTCACCCTGCAGCAGGGATCGTCGAACATCGACACGCCGACCATCAACGGCTCCGGCGGCCTGTTCACCTTCCACGACCGCGATCCGCAGCTGAACTTCGGCGGCCTGGCCGATTACGGCTACGGCACCTGGAAATACAATCGCGGCTTCATCCGCCTCGATAGCGGCCTGATCGGCAACACCGGCATACGCGCCTTCATCTCGTACTCGCATCAGCACGACCGCGCCTGGCGCGGCAGCGGCACCGACGACAAGAGCCACATCGACTTCAAGGTCGTCAAGGAATGGGGTGAAGGAAACCGGGTGTCGCTGGTCGGCGCCTACCAGTGGTCGACGCAGAACAGCTACACCAGTCCGACGCTGGCGCAATGGGCGGAGGTCGGCCGCTCCTTCAACTATGACGGCAACTACAGGCCGGGCGACAGCAACTACTGGAAGCTCAACCGCAACCCGTATCGCAACTTCGAGCTGAGCGCGCCCGCGCACTTCAACCTGACCAGCCAGTGGGGTGCCGACTTCACCCCCTACATGTGGCGCGGCTACGGCAACGGCACCATCGGCGTCACCCTGTTCGATTCCGGCAACTACCAGGGCAGCCAGCTGATCACCGACGCCATCAAGCTGCCCTACCCGCTGCCCGGCACCGGCGGATCCGAGGCGGAGGGCCTGCTCGCCTTCGAGGACTCGCAGTATCGCGCGGGCTTCACCGCCAAGACGAACTACCACGTGGGCGTCAACAACTTCTTCGTCGGCTGGTGGTTCGACTACTCCAACGATCACGACACCGAACCGTACAGCCCGGTCAGCTACGACGGCGAGCCGAGCAACATCTACGGCGAAGTCGAGAACATCAAGACCGTGAACGGGCTGCGCCTGCTCGGCCAGGACATCCTGACCAAGACCACCATCCACACGCTGTTCCTCGGCGACGACATCAACCTGCTCAACAACCACCTGTTCCTCGAGGCCGGCTTCAAGGAGGCGATCGTCAACCGCGACGGCACCAACGAGCTGCCCGGACCGCAGTACAAGTCGGTGCTTAACGACGCGCAGCCGCTGCCGGCGGTGTCGGCCCGGTTCCAGATCAACGTGAAGAACCAGGTGTTCGCCAGCGTGACCACGAATTTCCGTTCGCCGGTCAACACGACCCTGTACAACACCTACAGCTACGTCGACGGCTCGACGAGCTTCATCGGCGGCAGCAACGTCAAGGACGAGTACTCGATCTCCGAGGAGGCCGGCTACCGCTTCCAGGGCGACCTCCTGGTCGCGTCCGCCACCTACTTCCACTACAACTTCAGCAACCGGCAGTTCCAGAGCGCGGTGCCGGGCACCAACAACGCCATCACCACCGACATCAACGCCGGCGGCCAGACCTCGGACGGCGTCGATCTCGAGGCCGGAACCCGGCCGATCGATCATTTCCGTCCCTACGTCTCCGGCCAGTACCTCTATGCCTCGATCGACAACAACCTGCTCGCCGGCGGCGACTACCTGCCGACGCAGGGCAAGGTCGCGGTGCGCAGCCCGCGCTGGGTGTTCGCCGCCGCACTGGACTACGACAACGGACGTTTCTTCGGCAACTACACCGTCCGCTACGTCGGCAGGCAGTTCGCCACCTTCATGGATGACGAGGTGCTGCCGGCCTACTACGAGATGGGAGCGACGCTGGGCTTGCGCTTCCACGATGTCGGCTTCGCCAAGGCGCCGACGGTGCAGCTCAACCTGATCAACCTGACCAACAACAAGTTCCTGTCCGGCATCAACTCGCTGACCGGCAACGCCAAGACCACCACCGGCGTGTTCGGCACCTCGATCGCCGGCACGGCGCCGACCTACTTCGTCGGCGAAGGCTTCGCCGCCATCGCCACCGTCAAGACGGCGTTCTGAGCCGATCCCGCGCGGCGGCACGCCTCGGAGCAGTAGCGCACCTCGTCCCACACGCGGGCCCACTTGCGGCGCCAGGTGAAGGGCCGTCCGCAGCGCGCGCAGGGCTTGCTCGGCAGGTCGCCCTTGCGACGCATCTTGCCGCCGCGGCTCACCGCGGCCGCCGGCGCAGCGCTGCACTACGGTTCCGCAATGAGATCCTTGATCCGCCTGGCCAGCACATCCATCATGAACGGCTTGGTCAGCACGCGCATGCCCGGCTCGAGATGGCCGTGGCCGACCACCGCGTTCTCCGCGTAGCCGGTGATGAACAGCACCTTCAGCCGCGGCCGCAGCATCCTGCCGGCATCCGCGACCTGCCGGCCGTTCATGCCTCCGGGCAGCCCGACGTCGGTGATCAGCAGGTCGACGCGCGCGTCGGACTGCAGCACGCGCAGCCCCGAGGCGCCGTCGGCGGCCTCCAGGGCGGTATAGCCGAGGTCCTGCAGCACCTCGCTCACCAGCATCCGCACGGTGGGCTCGTCGTCGACGACCAGTACCGTCTCGCCCTGCTCTGCACGCTGCGGCGCCAGCGGCTCGGCGGCGATCTCGATGGCGCCGGCCTCGCCCAGGTGACGCGGCAGGTAGAGGCACACCGTCGCTCCCTGCCCGGGCTCGGAATAGATGCGCACCTGGCCGCCGGACTGGCGCGCGAAGCCGTAGATCATCGACAGGCCGAGCCCGGTGCCCTGGCCGATCGGCTTGGTGGTGAAGAACGGGTCGAAGGCGCGCTCGATCACCGTCGAGCTCATGCCGGTGCCGGTGTCGCTGACGCAGAGCGACACGTACTGGCCGGGCGGCAGCTCGCGTTCCTCGGCGCTGCGCTCGTCGAGCCAGCGATTGGCCGTCTCGATGGTCAGCCGGCCGCCGTCCGGCATCGCGTCGCGGGCGTTGATGCACAGGTTGAGCAACGCGTTCTCGAGCTGGTTCGGATCCACCAGCGTCGTCCACAGGCCGCCGGCGGCGACCACCTCGATGGCGACGGCGGGTCCCACGGTGCGTCGGACCAGCTCCTCCATGCCGGCGATCAGGCGGTTCACGTCCGCCGCCTTCGGCTCCAGCGTCTGGCGGCGCGAGAACGCCAGCAGGCGGTGCGTCAGCGCCGCCGCCCGCTTCGAGGCTCCCTGGGCCGCGGTGATGTAGCGCTCGAGATCGCCGAGGCGGCCCTGCGCCATGCGTGTCTGCAGCATCTCCAGGCTGCCGGCGATGCCGGTGAGCAGGTTGTTGAAGTCGTGCGCCAGCCCGCCGGTCAGCTGGCCGACCGCCTCCATCTTCTGGCTCTGGCGCAGCGCGTCCTCGATCCGTCCGCGCTCCGCCCCTTCGGCGAGCAGCCGCCGGTTGACCTCGGCGAGTTCGCGCAGATGCAGCTTCTGCTGCGTGAGGTCGGTCAGCACGCCGCACAGCAGGGCGTCGTCGTCCTGGCGCAGCGGGCTGACCGACAGGTAGACCGGGATGCGCGCGCCCTCCGCATCCTGCAGGGTCAGCTCGCCGCGTGCGCCCGCCTCCAGCGCGCGGCGCAGCAGCCCGGCGAAGTCGGCCTGGTCCGACGCCAGCACGTAGCGCCCGAGCTGCTGCCCGATGACCCGCTCCTGCGGCGTGCGCAGCAGCTCGGCGAGGCGGCGATTGCAGTACAGCACGGTGCCGTCCTCGCTCAGCGTGACCGCACTCTCCTGGATCTGCTCGATCAGCACCCGGTACGGCCGGTCGGCGTTCTCCAGCGTGTAGACACGCCGCTCCTCCTCGCTACCGACGACGACGGCGTCGATGTCGCCGCGCCGGATCGCGTCCAGCGTCTCCTCGCTCTCCTCCAGCCTCGCCTCCAGCTCTCGGATGCGCTGCCGGTAGCCGGCGAGCCTGTCGTGGCCGGCGGCCGCGCGCGGTCGATCAGCGCACATCGGGATCGGATCCCGGCGGCAGCAGTTCCAGGCCGCGCAGCACCCGCTGCTCGTGCGACAGGTCGCCGATGATGCGCCGCACCGGCAGCGGCAGCAGCTTCACCAGCGTGGGTGCCGCCACCACCTGATGCCGTCCGGCGAGTTCCGGCTGCTGGTAGATGTCGACGATCTCGAGGTCGACCTGCCCGGGAAGGTGGATGCCGCAGATGCGGCGCAGGTTGTCGATGGCGCGACGCGAGTTCGCGGTGGTGCCGGCCACGAACAGCCGCAGCTGGTAGAGCGGCCGGCCCGCGGGCGGCGGGACGGCGGGCGGCGAGACGGGACCGGCGTCGCTCAAGGCGACGGCTTCGGGCGTATGTCGAGGCCCACCAGCACCTTCTCGGTGTTGGACAGGTCGCCGATGATCCGCTTCAGGGGCGCCGGCAGCCGACGCACCAGGGTGGGGATCGCCAGGATCTGGTCTCCGGCGGCGAGCTGCGGACTCTGCAGCAGGTCGATCACCTCGATGTCGTAGCGCCCGGCCAGGTGGCCCTCGCAGACCCGCTTCAGGTTGGCCACCGCCGCGAGCGACTTCGCGGTCTGGCCGGCGACGTAGAGCCGCAACCGGTAATAGCCGGAGGCGGCGTCCTCCGGCGCCTGTCCCGGCTCCTGGCCGTGCGGCTCTGGCGGGGGCAGTCCGCCGCTCACTGCGCCGCACCCCGGCGCACCGCGACCGATGCCTGGTCCGCCCTCAGGCCGGCCTCGCGCGCCTCCTCCTCCTCGAGGAGCATCAGCATCTCCCTCTCCTCGACCTCGAGGCCGGCGCGCAGCTCGACGACCTGCCGCTCGACCGCCTCGCGACGGAGGATCAGCTCGCGTCGACGCCGCTCGACGTCGCGGCGGCGCCGTTCCGCGGCGTCGCGCTCGCGGGCCTCCTGCGCGATGCGGGCGCTGCCGGTCAGCACGCCGCCGGGGCCGACATAGGCCTCGATGAACTCGAGGCCCCCGTCGCTCATCCGGTACTCGCGCACCTGGTTGGAGTGGCTCATGCCGCGCGCCTTGATGACGTAGAGGGTGCGGTTGCGCTCGCCGTCGAGCTCGACGTCGTTCAGCCGTACCCAGGCGTCCATCAGCGAGGACAGGCCGAGGTCGGTGCCGCCGGGGGCCGAGGCATCGGTGCGCAGGCTGGTGAACAGCGCGGTGATGACGCGCCCCTTCAGCAGGTCGACCATGCGCAGCAGGGCGGCGTAGACCTCGACGTCCGGGCCGCGCAGCGCCGAGATCGGGTCGATCACCACCAGCGCCGGGTCGAACGCGTCGAGGTCCCGGTGCATGCGCGCGAGGTGCATCTCCAGGCCGTACAGGCTCGGGCGCGCGGCCTCGAAGCGCAGCAGGCCGCTCTCCACGTGCCGCTGCAGGTCGAGCCCGACCGAGCGCGCGTTGCGGCAGATCTGCTCGGGGCTCTCCTCGAACACGCAGAACAGGCAGCGCTCGCCGCGCCGGCAGGAGGCGTCGGCGAAGTGCGCCGCGACCGTGCTCTTGCCGGTGCCGGCGAGACCGGAGAGCAGGATGCTGGAGCCGCGGAAGAACCCGCCGGCGCCGAGCATCGCGTCGAGGCCGGCGATGCCGCTGCCGATGACCTCGTTCGACACCGCGTGGGTGAGCCCGGCGGAGGTGACCGGCAGCACGCTCATGCCCTGGCCGTCGATCAGGAACGGATACTCGTTGGTGCCGTGCGCCGAGCCGCGATACTTGACCACGCGCAGCCGGCGCGTGGTGACCTGATCCAGGGTGCGGTTGTCGAGCAGTATCACGCAGTCCGAGACGTACTCCTCCAGTCCCTGGCGGGTGAGCTGGCCCTCGCCGCGCTCGCCGGTGATCACCGTGGTCAGACCGCGATCCTTGAGCCAGCCGAACAGGCGGCGGAGCTCGGCGCGCAGCACCGAGAGGTTGGACAGCCCGGCGAACAGGGTCTCGATGGTGTCGAGCACGACGCGCTTGGCACCGATCCGGTCCACCGCGTGGCCGAGCCGGACGAACAGCCCCTCCAGGTCGTACTCCCCGGTCTCCTCGATCTCGCTGCGCTCGACCCGGACATGGTCGATGGCGAGCCTGTGCTCGGCCACCAGCCCGTCGAGGTCGTAGCCGAGCGAGGCGACGTTCGCCGCCAGGTCGTCGGCGCGCTCCTCGAAGCTCATGAACACGCCGGCCTCGCCGAACCGGGTGGCGCCCTGGACCAGGAACGTCACCGCGAACAGCGTCTTGCCGCAGCCGGCGGCGCCGCACACCAGCGACGCGCGGCCGGCCGGCAGGCCGCCGAACGTGACCTCGTCGAAGCCCAGGATGCCGGTGCGCGCCTTCGGCAGCGCGATGACGGGTCTCGCCTCAGGCGGCATGGTCGATGGCGTCCTCGATGCTCGGTGGAGACCGGTTCCGGCGCGACGCGCGCCCGGACCCCCGGCCCCGGCGGCGGGCCGGGAGAATGCACCGATCGCGAGGGATCATGAAGGGGGTATGCCCGCGGCCAGCCGGGCCAGCGGCGGATCCGGCAATATCCCGGGGGATGCCGAGGCGCGCTCGGCTGCCCGGCACAGACGCTTTGCGGACGGCGCGTGGCGCGGCGGGTGGGAGGAGAGCGAGACCCTCCTCCGCACGCCGCGGCGACCTACTTCTGCGAGGCGCCGGTCTTGTCGCTGATCGCGTCGGAGGTGGCGTCCGAGCTGCGGCTGACGTCGTGGCCGACCGCGCTGACGTCCTTGCCGGCGCCCGAGATGGTGTTGCAGGCCGAGAGCCCGAGCGTCGCGACACTCAGCAGGAGCACGGCGAGCAGGGAGGCAGTTCTGCGGGACATAGGCGTGTCGCTCCAGATCCAGGGCGGTTATGGGACGCTGGCGTAACGGCTGCCGACCCTCGGAGTTGCAGCCGGCCCGGTTGCAGGCGCCGCGTCGGCGCCTATGATCGGAGCCTCCACCGAGGCTGAGAAGGCCCAGTCGACATGGCCGAGAGCGACCGTCAGCAGATCGGCGACGAGGGCCTCGCCGCCGTCGTCGCGGCGCACGGTGCGGAGCTGCACTCGATCCGGCAGCGCACCGGCGGTGGCGGCGGGACCGCACCGTCGCGCGAGCTGCTGTGGCAGGCGGGGCCGGCCTGGCCGCGGCACGCCCCGGTGCTGTTCCCGATCGTCGGCCGGCTGGCCCACGACACGCTGCTGCATGACGGGCGCGCCACGCGCATGACCCAGCACGGCTTCGCCCGCGACCGCGCGTTCCGCTTCCTCGAGCGCGATCCGCAGCGCTGCCGGCTGCTGCTCGAGGACGACGCGGACAGCCGCGAGAGCTACCCGTTCGCCTTCCGCCTCGAGATCGAGTACCGCATCGAGGCCGCCACGCTGACCGTGTCCTACGCCCTCTGCAACCCGGGGCGCGCGGTGCTGCCGGCCTCGCTCGGCGCCCACCCGGCGTTCAACTGGCCGCTCGACCCGACGCTGCCCGCCGAGGCGCACGAGATCGTCTTCGCGTCGGCCGAGCCGGCGCCGATCCGCAGGGTGCGCGACGGCCTGCTCCGCCCGGACCGGCTGCCGAGCCCGATACGCGGCGACCGCCTGGCGCTCGACCCCGCGCTGTTCCTGGACGACGCGGTGATCCTCGAGGCGCCGGCCAGCCGCTCGCTGCGCTACGGCGTGCCCGGGGGTGCGGGCCTGCGCATCGGCTGGAGCGGGTTCCGCCAGCTCGGCATCTGGTCCAAGCCGGGTGCCGCGTTCCTCTGCATCGAGCCGTGGTGCGGCCTGGCCAGCCCGGAGGAGTTCTCGGGCGAGTTCGCGGCCAAGCCGCATCTGCTGCTGATCCCGCCCGGCGAGCAGGTGCGCGCGTCCTGGACGCTCGCGGCGGAGGGATTCGCGTGACCGCGCGCGCCGCATGTTGGCGCGCCAGGCCAACAGCACGGCGGCGCAGTGCGGCGCTCGCCCTGTGGAACTCTGGCACGAGGCTTGCCAGGTAAGGGTCGCTCAAGCAACCCTCGTGGAGACGCGCAGCATCATGGCCTACCGTGCGATCGACCGCTTCCGTGTCGACTACGTCCCGCGAGCGGAAGCGGACGGCGGCCGCAGCCTCGCCACCGTCACCTACGCGCTGTACATCGCGGCCTTCTTCACCGTCATCACCGCGCCCGCGGGCGTGCTGCTCGCCTACCTGAGGCGCCGCCACGCCACCCCCCTGGTGCGCTCGCACCTGGAGTGGCAGATCCGCATCTTCTGGCACTGCGTGCTCGCCGGGATCGCGATCTTCGTGCTGCACGCGCTGGTGGTCGGGCTGGGCGCGATCACGTTCGGCGTCGGGCTGGTGTTCCTGGTGGTGCCGTGGGCGGTCGCCGCCTGGTGGCTGGTCTGGACCGTCTGGGCGATCGCCCGCGGCCTGCACCGGCTGGGTCAGGGCCGGCCGATGCGCTGACCGCCGCGGCGCGTCAGCCCGCCTCGGTGGCCTCGTCGCGGCCGCGGCTGCGACGGCCGCGCGAGAGCTCGGTGACGACGCCGTGCAGCGTGCGCAGCTCCTGCTCCGTCACCTCGCCGCGCTCGAACAGGTGGCGCAGGTTGCGCACCATCCCCGGCCGCTTCTGCGGGTTGCGCAGGAAGCCGCAGGCATCGAGCTCGCCGGTCAGGTGGCCGAGGAAACGCTCCAGCTCGCCCTTGGTCGCCACCCGGGTCTCGTTGGTCATCAGCGCCCGCGGCGGCGTGCCGTCGTCGCTCAGCCACCACTCGTAGGCCATGATCATCACCGCCTGCGCCAGGTTGAGCGAGCTGAAGCCGGGGTTGAGCGGGTAGCGGATCAGCGCGTCGCTGCGCGCCAGGTCGTCGCGGTCGAGCCCGGCCCGCTCCGGCCCGAACAGGATGCCGCAGCCCAGGCCGCGACGGGTGATCGCGCGCAGCTCGGCCGCACCGCCGCGCGCGGTGAGCACCGGCTTG
>CAXTNB010000034.1:11001-13044 GCA_964245385.1 uncultured Acetobacteraceae bacterium
GTGCTGGAGGACGGCCCCGCCGTCGCGTCCGGTCATCCGCCGCGTCGCCAGGTCGTGCCGGCGGCGCCGTCCTCCAGCACGATGCCCTGGGCCGCCAGCTCCGCGCGTATCGTGTCGGCGGTCGCGAAGTCCCGCGCGGCGCGGGCGGCGAGCCGCCGCTCGATCAGCGCCTGCACCGCCGAGCCGTCCACGCCCTGGTGGAACCAGTCGCGCGGCGAGGCCTGCAGCACCCCCAGCATGTCGCCGGCCGCCCGCAGCGACGACGCCGCCTCGGCGTCGCCGGCCAGCGCCGCGTCGGCGAGCTCGTGCAGCACCGCGATGGCGCGCGGCGTGTTGACGTCGTCGCAGAGGGCATCGAGGAAGCGCGCCGGCGCGGCGGCGGCCGCGACCGCGTCCGGGTGCCGCTCCAGCGCCCGATAGAAGCGATCGAGCGTGCGCCGGCACTCCGACAGGCCGGCGCGCGAGAAGTTCAGCTCCGAGCGGTAGTGCGTGCCGAGCAGCAGCAGGCGCAGCGCCTCCGCCGGCGCCTCGGCCAGGATCTCGCGCACGGTGAAGAAGTTGCCCAGGCTCTTGGACATCTTCTCGCCGTCGACCAGCAGCATCGCGTTGTGCAGCCAGATCCGCGCGAAGCCGCTGCCGGGATGGCCGCACAGGCTCTGCGCGCGCTCGTTCTCGTGGTGCGGGAACAGCAGGTCGGAGCCGCCGCCGTGGATGTCGAAGCTCTCGCCCAGGTAGCGGTGCGCCATCGCCGAGCACTCGATGTGCCAGCCGGGGCGGCCGCGCCCCCAGGGGCTGTCCCAGCCGGGCTGCGTCTCGTCCGAGGGCTTCCACAGCACGAAGTCGCCGGGATCGCGCTTGTACGGCGCCACCTCGACGCGCGCCCCGGCCAGCAGCTCCTGCGGATCGCGCCCCGAGAGCCGGCCGTACTCGGCGAAGCGTGCCACCTGGAACAGCACGTGGCCGTCGGCCGCGTAGGCGTGCCCGGAGCCGATAAGCCGCTCGATCAGCGCGATCATCTCGGCGAGGTGCTGCGTGGCCGCCGGCTCGATGTCCGGGGCGAGGTTGCCGACGGCGGCGAGGTCGGCGTGGAAGTCGGCGGTGGTGCGCCGGGTGAGTGCCGCGATCGGCTCCCCGTTCGAGCGCGCCCGCGCGTTGATCTTGTCGTCGATGTCGGTGATGTTGCGCACGTAGGTGACGCGTGGGTAGAGCCGGCGCAGCAGCCGCACCAGCACGTCGGCCGACACCATGGCGCGCAGGTTGCCGATATGCGCCAGGTCGTAGACGGTCGGCCCGCAATAGTACACGCGCACGTGCTCCGGATCGAGCGGCGCGAACGCGACGTCGGCGCGGGTCAGGCTGTCATGGAGCACGAGCTGGGCCATGACGACCTTGTGCGTCAGCCTCCCCGGGCCATCAAGGGCCGTCCGCACCGCCTGCCGGCGTCGCTGGCGGCGGTGCGGATACCGGCTATCCTCGCCGTATGCGCGCCGCCACCGTTCCTGCCGTCGCTGCCCGCCGCCAGGCGGTGCAGCCGGAGCCCTCACACGCCCCGGCCTTGCTTCGGCTGGCGCTGCCGATCGCGGTCGCGCAGCTGTCGCAGATGGCGATGGCGCTCACCGACACCATCCTGCTCGGCGGTCTCGGCCACGCGGCGCTGGCGGCCGGCGGCCTCGCGGCCGGGCTGTTCTTCACCGTGGTGTTGGTGCTGCAGAGCGTGCCGGGGGCCGCCGGCGTCGTCATCGCCCAGGCGCTCGGCCGCGACAGCCGCGCGGCGGCGACGGTGTCCGGCGCGGGCCGCGTCGGCCGGATCGCCGCCACCGCGCTGCTGCTCGGGCTGCTGCTCAGCCTGCCGGTGATCCCGCTGCTGGGATCGGCCGGATGGCTGCTCCGCGTGCTCGGCGAGCCCGCGCCGCTCGCCCGCGACGCCGGCGCCTACCTGGACGTGCTGCGCTGGGCGGCGCCGCCGGCGCTGGCCGGGCTGGGGCTGCTGCGCGCCGTGCTGCCGGCGATCGGCGGCGCCGGACTGCTGCTGCGCGTCATGCC
>CAXTNB010000035.1:0-2771 GCA_964245385.1 uncultured Acetobacteraceae bacterium
CGCAGCGGCCGGATCTGCCGGGTCACCGCGTCCCACAGCAGCCGCTCGGCGTCTCTCAGGCGACGGGGCATGACGATCTCTCCTCCCGTCGGGTGCGGCCGGGGGCATGGTGTCACGCGCGCCCGGCGTCGCGCAAAGCCGCGCACTGGACCGCGACCGGCGGCCGACCTACAGACCGCCGGTGCGCTCCTCCCGCCCCGCTCGCCTCGCCGCACCGGCGCTGATCCTGGGGGTGCTCACGATGCTGTGGCCGGCCGCCCCGGTGACGCCGCTCTCCAGCTTCGACCAGCGCTTCTATCTCGGCATCGCCTACGACCTGCGCCAGTACGGGCGCTTCACCGACGGCTTCTCCTACGCCGGCGGCGGTCCCGGTCGGCCCGGTGTGCCGCCGCGGCCGCCGGGCATGCGCTTCACCCCGCTCTACCCGGCCTTCCTCGCCGCGGCGTCGTGGTTCGACCCGGCGCTGCGCCGCGCGATGGCCTGCGTCGAGCGCAGCGCCGGCCGCGATGCCGCCTGCCCGCGCGCGGCACCGGTGGTGCGCGGCGCCCAGTTCCTGATGCTGGCCGGGTTCTACTGGCTGCTCTGGGTGGCCGTGGGGCGTGCCTGCGGCAGCCTCGCCCTGCTCACCGCGCCGATGCTGCTGCGGTTCGTCAACACGCTGATGACCGAGACGCTCGGCCTGCTGCTCTCCGCCGCCGCCTGCGTCCTCGCCACGGAGGCGTGGCGGCGCGGCCGCGCGGGGGGCGCCTGCTGGCTCGGCTGCGGCGTCGTGCTCGGCCTGGGCGCCCTGACCCGGCCGGCGCTGCTCTACCTGCTCTGGGCCGGGCTGGCGGCGGCGGCGCTGGCGGCGATGCGGCGGCGGAGCACCCGGCCGCTCGCGTCGGGCGCCGCCTGCGCCGTCGGGGCGGGCTCGGTCGTGCTGCCCTGGGTGCTGCGCAACGCGCTGCGGCTGCACCGCGCGGCGCTGAGCTTCGGCTACGCGTCGCACACCCTGATCCAGCGCGTCGCCTTCGATGCGATGACGCCGCGCGAGTACGGGCTGAGCTTCGTCTGCTGGCTTCCCGACGGCAGCGGGCTGGGCCGGCTGCTCGACGGGCGCGGCGCCTGCGACCGCTTCGGCTGGGCGGAGCATCCGCACAGCTTCTACGCGATCGGCACCGGGCCGCTGCTGCGCCAGAGCCTGGCGGCCTCCGGCGGCTGGCCGAACCACCTGCAGTACGTGGTGCGGCACTACCTCCTCGCGGCGCCGTGGCCGCACCTGCTGACGACGATCCCGCTGGCGCTGCGCGGCCTCTACGTCGACCATTACTGGGGCCTGCTGCTGGCGCCGGTCAGCGCCTGGACGACGCTGCGCGCGCTGCGGCGGCGGCAGGCGGCGGTGCTGCTGCTGTCGCTGCCGGCGTGGTTCCTGCTGCTGTTCAACGCGGTAGTGGCGGTGAACCAGCCGCGCTACAACCTGCTGCTGGTGCTGCCGTTCTCGCTCGCCGGCGCGATGCTGATCGAGCACGCGCTGCGCCGCCGGGCGCCAGTGCCCTGTCCACATCAGGAAACCGTGCCATGAGCATCTTCGGCTCGATCCTCTCCAAGATCTTCAGCCATCCCGCCGCGGCTGCGGATCCCGCCGCCGCCGCGCCGCCCGAGACGCCGGCAGCGGACGCCTCGGCCCCGGAGACACCGGCAGCGACCGCGCCGGCAGCGAGCACGCCGGCAGCGGCGGCACCGGTAGCGGCGCCTCCGGTGGGCGCCGCGCCGGGAGCGGCGGCGCCCGCGCCGGTCGACGTCGAGGCGGTGCTCAACGCGCTGGCCGCGAAGAACCCGCAGAGCCTGAACTGGCGCAGCTCGATCGTCGACCTGATGAAGCTGCTGGACCTCGACAGCAGCCTGAAGTCGCGCACCGAGCTGGCACACGAGCTGAACTACGGCGGCGACACCGCCGACTCCGCGTCGATGAACGTCTGGCTGCACGGCGAGGTGATGCGCAAGCTTGCGGAGAACGGCGGCACCGTGCCGGCCGACCTGAAGGGCTAGCCTGCCGGGCCGGGCCGCGCCGGCTGCTCCGCCGGGATCGCCTGCCCGATCATCGCGGCGTAGGCCACCGCCGCGAGGGCGGCGATCGCGGCACCGGCGAGCAGCGCGGCCCTGAACGATCCGGTGGCCTGGCCGATGATCCCGGTGACCGTCGGCGCCAGGGCGCCGCCGACATAGCCGCCGAAATTCTGCATCGCCCCCAGCGAGGCGGTGCAGTTGCCCGGTGCCGCGACCGGCGCCATCGCCCAGGCGGTCGCGGTCGAGACGTAGATCAGGAACACCGAGACCGAGATGCAGCCGATCGCGACGCCGTTGCTGCGCACCTCGGCGGCGAGCACGGTGAACAGCGCGGTGCCCAGCAGTGCTGCCGCCATCGGGTACTTGCGGCTGTCGATCGGCGGGACGCCGCGCGCCACCAGCCAGTCCACCAGGCGGCCGCCGGCCAGGCTGCCGACGACGCCGAACAGGAAGGGGATCGCCGCCACCCAGCCGGTGCGGCCGATGCTCATGTGCCGGTCCTGCTCCAGGTAGCCGGGCAGCCAGGCGTTGTAGATCCACAGCACGTAGATGCAGCCGAAGAACCCGGCGACCATGCCCCAGCTGGTGCGGTACGCGAACAGCCGCCGCCACTGCCGCCACGTCACCGGCCCGCCCGAGCCTCCGGCTTCGCCTTCGTCCAGGTAGTCCCGCTCCGCAGGCAGCAGCGCGCTCTCCGCCGGTTCGCGATGCACGCGGTAGAACAC
>CAXTNB010000035.1:2781-12918 GCA_964245385.1 uncultured Acetobacteraceae bacterium
CCGCCCCCCCGGGCGTCGGGGCCCCGCCCCCCCGCCGGGGGGGGGCCCCGCGGCCGCGCACGTTGAACCAGTCCCGGACGATGCGGGCGCTGGCCGGCGACTGCGGCGACTCGCCCGCGCCGAGCAGCAGCCGGGCGGCGAAGAACTCGCCGTAGCCGAGCACGAGGCCGCCGAGCAGCTGCGCCACCGACCAGAGCGCCATGCCGGCCGACAGCACGCGTCGCGCGCCGAGCCGATCCACCAGTGCGCCGGCGGGAAGCTGCGACACCGCGTAGGCCCAGAGGAAGGCCGAGAGCAGCACCCCCATGCCGCGCAGGCTGATGCCGAGATCGTGTCGGACCAGCGGGTTGGCCACCGCCAGGGTGGCGCGGTCGACGTAGTTCAGGGCGCCGCTGAGCACCAGCAGCAGCAGCGCCGTCCGCTGCCGGCGCCGCACCCGGAGCGAGGGCAGCGGTGCGCCGTCCATCAGATCAGCGGCTGCCACAGCCGGGTCACCCGCTCCGCCAGGCGCTCGCGCAGGGAGCGGCACTGCCAGTCGCGCAGGGCGACGTGCACCGAGCGGCCGATATGCGCGCGCAGCAACGCCTCGATCGCCGAGGCGGTATCACGACCGAGCACGATCGCGTCGATCTCGTTGTTGAAGTACACCGAGCGGCGGTCGAAGTTCGACGAGCCGACGGCACTCCAGACCCCGTCGATGGTCGCGACCTTGGCGTGCAGCATGCCGCGATGCACCTCGTGGATACGCACCCCGGCGCGCAGCAGCCGGCCGTAGGTCGCGCGCGCCGCATGCACCGCCGCGGGCACGTCGCTGTAGCCGGCGAGCAGCAGGTCGACCGCGACGCCGCGACGGCAGGCATCCGCGAGCAGGCCCTGCTCCGTCGCGGTCGGCGTGAAGTAGCCGGTGGCGAGCAGGATATGACGATCCGCACCCTTGATCGCGGCGCTGATCGCGGCGTTGAACAGGGGCCGCTTCTCGCCCGGCGCGCTGCCGTCGATGCGCAGCATCTCGCCGTCCTCGGCTTGCGACCCCGGGACCGCCGGTCCGGTGCCGCCGCGCATCGGCGCACGGTCGCCGCCCTGGCCGCGCCAGGTGTGCAGGAACAGATGCTGGATCTCCGCCACCGCCGGGCCCGCGATGCGCACCGCGCAGTCGATCCAGAACGCGTGCGACGGATCCGCACGTCGGCCGACGCACTCGGGCGTCTGGTACACCTTCGAGAGGTTCACCCCGCCGAGGATGCCGACCGCGCCGTCGACCACGGTGAGCTTGCGGTGGTCGCGGTCGTTGACGCTGGCGTTGAAATACTGCCGCAGCGGGTTCACCGAGTGGTACTCGAGCACGCGGACGCCGGCCGCCTGCAGCCGGTCGAACTGCGCGTCCGGCGTGTCGCCGGAGCCGACCGCATCCCAGATCACCGCCACCTCGACCCCGGCCCGCGCCTTCGCCTCCAGCAGGTCGAACAGCGAGCGGCCGTCCAGGGCGACGTCGTCGAAGGTGTAGTACTCGAGGTGGACGTGGTCCGCCGCCGCCTCGATCGCGTCCAGGATCGCGCGGATGGCGTCCGCGCCGGTCGGCAGCAGCGTGACCCGGCCGCGGCGCAGCGGGCTGTCGGAGACCGGGCCGTGCAGGCGGACGTGGCGGGCGAGCGCGTCGTCAGACAATGATGTATCGCTCCCGCCCGCGCCCTTTTGCCCGGCCCCGCGTGAGGGTAAGGAGGGGCATGACCGCGCTGTTCGTCACCAGGCTCGACCGGTATGTGCTGCAGCAGCTGCTGGTGGCGCTGCTGGCCAGCACGGGCGGGCTGGCGGCGCTGATCTGGCTGACCCAGTCGCTGCGCTTCGTCGCCATGGTGGTCGATCGCGGCCTGTCGCTGCGCGTGTTCCTGCAGCTCACCGGCCTGCTGATCCCCTCCTTCGTCGCCGTCATCCTGCCCATCACCACCTTCGTGGTCATCCAGTTCATCTACCAGCGCCTGTCCGGCGACCGCGAGCTGACGGTGATGCGCGCGGCCGGCCTGTCGCCCTCCTCGGTGGCCCGTCCGGCCCTGGCCTGTGCCGCGATCTCGGTGCTGCTCTCCTACGTGCTCAACCTGGCCATCGTGCCCGTGAGCTATCACGCGTTCCGCGAGTACGAGTTCGAGATACGCAACAAGATGGCGGCCTTCCTGCTGCAGGAGGGCGTGTTCACGCCGGTCTCCGACAACCTCACCGTCTATGTCCGCACGCGCGACCAGGACGGCCTGCTGCACGGCATCCTGGTCGAGGACGACCGCCAGAAGAACGTCCGCGCCACCATCCTCGCCGAGCGCGGCGCGCTGGTGGCGAGCGACGGGCCGCCGCACGTGCTGCTGTTCAACGGCTCGCGCGAGGAGATCGACCGCACCACCGGCCGGCTCAACGTGCTCACCTTCTCGCGCAACAGCATCGACCTGAGCCCGTCGAACAAGGACGAGCAGCGCTTCCGCGACTCCGCCGAGATGTCGATGAGCGAGCTGCTCGACCCGGACCCGCGCACGGTGGCGGCGCGCGACCGCGGCAAGCTGCTGGTCGAGGCGCATCGCCGGCTGACCGCGCCGCTGACCGCGTTCTCGTTCGCCTTGGTGGCGCTGGTGTGCGTGCTGACCGGCGCGTTCAGCCGGCACGGCAGCACGATCCGGCCGCTGGTGGCGGTCCTGGTGGTGGTCGGGCTGCTGGCGGCCGGCCTGGTGATCCAGAACGTCGCCGCCCGCAGGCCGGTGCTGATCCCGCTGATCTGGCTGGAGGCGATCCTGCCCGGCCTGGTCTGCGCCGCCATGCTGTTCGTCCCGCAATGGCAGCAGCGCGACCCGGGGGGCGCCCGCGCGCCCGGGCGCGCGCCCGGGCGGTCCCGGCACTCCTCGTCGGTGGCGTAGCGGCTCGCCGATGCCGGTCGCCGTCACCCTCTCGCTCTACCTGGCGCGCCAGTTCAGCCTCGCGGTGCTGGCGATGATCGCCGCCCTGACCGGGCTGGTCTCGCTGTTCGACTTCATCGACCTGCTGCGCCGCGCCGCCACCCGTCCGGATGTCGGCGCCACCCTGGCGCTGCAGATCGCCGCCCTGCGCCTGCCGTACGCGTGCATCGAGATCCTGCCGTTCGCGGTGCTGCTGGGCGGCATCGTCTGCTTCTGGCGGCTGACCCGCTCCTCGGAGCTGATCGTCGCGCGCGCCGCCGGGATCTCCGCCTGGCAGTTCCTCGCCGCCCCGCTCGCCTGCGCGCTGCTGATCGGCGGGCTCGCGACCACGGTGCTGAGCCCGCTCTCCTCGGTGATGTACGCCGAGGCGGAATCGCTCGACAACGTCTACCTGCGCAGCGGCAGCGGCGGCACGCTGGACCTCGCCGGCGGCCAGCTCTGGCTGCGCCAGGCGGACCACCAGCTGGTGCCCGACGGGGTGACGATGCTGCACGCGCGGCAGGTGCAGGTGCGGCACGACACGCTCGACCTGTCCGGGGTGAGCGTGTTCCGCCTCGACGGCTCGGACCACCTGCTGCTGCGCATCGAGGCGCCGTCGGCCCGGCTCGGCCGCAGGCAGTGGCGGCTGCGCGACGCGCACACCGTCAGGCCGGACCATCTGCCGGTGTCGGTCGGCGACATCGGCCTGCCCACCGACCTGACGGTGCACCGCGTGCAGGAGAGCTTCGCCTCGCCCGACACGCTCTCGGTCTGGACGCTGCCCGGCTTCATCCGGCTGCTGGAGCGCTCGGGCTTCTCGGCGATCCGCCACCAGCTGCACTTCCAGACGCTGCTCGCGCTGCCGCTGCTGGCCGGCACGATGGCGCTGGTCTCCGCCGGCTTCTCGATGCGCCCGGCGCGTCGCGGCGGCGTCGCCCAGATGATCGGCAGCGGCGTGCTGGCCGGCTTCTCGCTGTTCACCGTCTCCAAGATCGCCGAGCAGTTCGGACAGTCCGGCGCACTTCCTCCGGTGATGGCGGCCTGGGCTCCGACCGGCGCCGGGCTGCTGCTCGCCATCACGCTGCTGCTTCACCTGGAGGATGGCTGATGCGCGGCCGACCGTTCCGAGCCGATCCGCGCCGACGCGCCATCCCGGCCGGGGGCGTGTCCGCACGCGCGCTTCGTCGCAACTCCCGGAGCCCGGTCCTGGGTGCGGTGCTGGCGATCGCCTGCACCGCCACGCCGGCGCCGGCGCAGGTCGCACTGCCCGGCGTGTCGAACAAGGGCGCGCCGCTGTCGCGCGACGAGCCGGTCACCTTCCAGGCCGACGCCGTCTCCTACGACAGCAAGCGCGCGCTGGTGACCTGGACCGGCCACGTCGAGATCTGGCAGAACGACCATATCCTGCGCGCCGACAAGGTCACCTACGATCGCGGCACCGGCGTCGCCGCCGCCACCGGCCACGTCGTGCTGGTCGAGCCGGACGGCCAGGTGCTGTTCGCGCAGTACGCCGAGCTGACCCAGGGCATGCGGCAGGCGGTGATGGACGACATGCGCGCCCTGCTGGCGATGAACGGCAAGCTCGCCGCCAACGGCGCGCGCCGCACCGACGGCAAGATCAACCAGATGTCGCGCGCGGTGTACACCGCCTGCAAGCTGTGCGCGGCGCATCCCGAGAAGGCGCCGTTCTGGCAGCTGCGCTCGGCCTCGGCGACGCAGGACCTGGAGCACAAGCGGATCGAGTACGAGGACAGCTACCTGGACATGTTCGGCATCCCGGTCGGCTACCTGCCGTACTTCTCGGTGCCGGATCCCTCGGTGAAGCGGCAGAGCGGTTTCCTGCTGGCCAACATCTCGCCGCACGACAAGAACCTCGGCACCTACGTCACGCTGCCCTACTACCTGGTGATCAACGACTCGTCGGACGCGACCTTCGTGCCGCTGATCGCGTCGTCCACCGGTCCGCAGTTCACCGCGCAGTATCGCGACCGGCTCAACGAGGGCCGCTTCAACCTCACCGGCGCGCTCGCCTACGACACCCACACCCCCGACGAGGTCGCCGGCGATACCACCGACCACGGCACGCTCGGCCTGTCCGGCTACCTGTTCGCCAACGCCGACTTCGCCTGGAACGACCACTGGCACTACGGCACCAGCATCAACGTCGCGACCTCGTCGGACTACATGCGCGACTACCGCATCACCGGCTACGGCAACGACGTGCTGACCAGCAGCGCCTTCATCGAGGGCTTCGGCATCGGCGCCTACTCGCGGCTCGACGCGATCGCCTTCCAGGGCCTGAACCGCGGCGTCATCAACCAGAGCCAGCTGCCCTACGTGCTGCCGCGCTACCAGTACCACTTCTTCGGCGAGCCGGACGCCCTCGGCGGCCGCCTCAGCGTCGACACCAACGACTTCAACGTCTACCGCCCCGACGGCACGTCGGACGAGCGCGCCAGCCTGAGCCTGAACTACGACCGGCCGTTCCGCGGCCCGGTCGGGCAGCTGTGGGACGTGACCCTGCATCTCGATTCGGCCGCCTACAACGCGCACAAGCTCGACCTCGCGCCGAACTACGACGGCGTGAACGCCGCCAGCACCACGCAGGCGCTGCCGACCGCGGCGCTGAAGCTGAACTGGCCGTTCCTGCGCACGCTGAAGGGCGGCAGCAGCCAGATCGTCGAGCCGATCGTGCAGCTGATCGCGGCGCCGAACTCCGGCAACAGCTCGCGCGACAACATCCCCAACGAGGACAGCCTCGCCTACGAGTTCACCGACACCACCCTGTTCCAGATCAACCGCCACCAGGGCATCGACCGGCTCGACGGCGGCCTGCGCGCCAACGTCGGCGTGCACGCGAACTGGAGCTGGGGCAGCCGGCAGATCGACGCGCTGGTCGGCGAGTCCTATCAGGAGCATGTCGACCAGAACCAGATCCCGGACAGCGGCCTCACGACCCGCGCCTCGGACATCGTCGGGCGGGTCAGCTTCGTGCCGGCGGACTGGCTCGACTTCACCGCCCGCGGCCGTTTCGACCACGAGTCCGGCCAGACCCACTTCGCCGACGCCCTGGTCAGCGCCGGCACCGACCTGCTGCGCGTCAGCGGCGGCTACGTCTACAACTCGCGCGACATCTACTACTACTACGACACCAACATCCACACCGGCACGCCCGACCTCGACTACTTCCAGCCGATGAACGAGGCGACGCTCGGGATCTCCAGCCACTTCCTGCAGTATCGCCTGTCCACCTTCGCCCGCCGCGACCTCGCCACCAACCGCTACGTCGCCCTCGGCGCCAACGCCGCCTACGAGAACGACTGCTTCATCTTCGACGTCTCGTTCGTGCGCCGCTACACCACGATCAACGGCGACAACGGCGACACCTCGATCCTGTTCAGCGTCACCTTCAAGACGATCGGCACCTTCCCGGTGAACGGCTAGGCCGATGGTCACGTCGAGAAAGATCTCTTCCATGCGCATGCCCGTCCCGCCGCGCCCCGTCCTGCCAAGCGTGGCCGCGCTGGCCCTGATCCTGGTCCCGATCCTGGCACTCCCGGCGGTCGCCGCCACCCATCCGGCGCGCACCGCGCCGCACAAGCCCGCCGCCGCGCCCGACACGCAGGCGGCGCAGTCGCAGGACGCCATCGTCGCGGTGGTGAACGGCGCCATCATCACCCGACGCGACGTCGACAACCGCTCGCGCCTGTTCGCGCTGTCCACCGGCCTGCCGGTGAACGACGAGGTGCAGGGGCGCCTGCGGCCGCAGATCACCCGCCAGCTGATCGACGAGAAGCTGCGCATGCAGGAGATCCAGTCGCGCCGCATCGTGATCACGCCGGAGCAGATCGCCGCCGCCATCGGCGACATCGAGAAGCGCAACAGCATGAAGCAGAACGCGCTGCGCGACCACCTGGCGCAGGACGGCGTCTCGCTCACCACGCTGATCGACCAGATCCGCGTGCAGCTCGGCTGGACCCACGTGCTGCGCGAGCAGCTCGGCGAGCGCGCGCGCATCAGCAACCGCGACATCAAGCAGCGCGAGGAGGCGCTGAAGCGCGAGGTCGGCCAGCCGGAATACCAGATCAGCGAGATCTTCGTGCCGGTCGACGATCCCAAGCACGGCCAGGAGGCGTACGCCTTCGCCCAGACCGTGATACGGCAGCTGCACGACGGCGCCCCGTTCTCGATCGTGGCGGCGCAGTTCAGCCAGGCGCAGACGGCACTCGAGGGCGGCTCGCTCGGCTGGGTGCAGGCGGACGAGCTGGATCCGCAGGTGCTCGACATCGTCCAGCAGATGCCGGTCGGCGCGATCAGCAACCCGATCCTGGTCGCCGGCGGCTACGACGTCGTCACCCTGATCGGCAAGCGCGAGGTCGGACGCGAGATCGCCACCATGGTCAACCTGCGCCAGGCCTTCATCCCCTTCACCTCGACGCTGGATCCGCAGGCGCCGACGGAGCAGCAGCGCCAGGCGCTGGCGCGCGCCGAGGCGATCTCCAAGAGTGCCCGCTCCTGCCCCGACATGGAGACCGCCAACGCCGCCGCCGGCAGCGCGCGTCCGGCCAACCCGGGCGACGTGCAGCTGGACCGGCTGAACCCGCAGATGCGCGCGGTGATCGATCCGCTGAAGCCCGGGCAGCCCACCAAGCCGCTGGTCTCGAACGACGGCATCGCGGTCATCATGGTGTGCTCGCGCGAAACCCGGAACCTCGCCGACCAGACGCCCGACGCGATCGCCGACCAGCTGCTCAACGAGCGCGTCGAGCAGGTCTCGCGCCAGGTCAACCGCGACCTGCATCGCCGGGCCTCGATCGACATGCGGTCGACCAGTTGAGGCCGCAGGCGCCGCGCCGCGGCGCGTGACCGTCGGCGCGGGCGCCCAGGGGCAAGATCAGGGCAGCCTCGGCTCGATCCGCGACACCATCGCCCGGCACGGGCTGGACGCCCGCCGGTCGCTCGGCCAGCACTTCCTGCTCGACCTGAACCTGACCGCACGGATCGCGGCCCTCGCCGGCGACCTCGAGGGCCGCGAGGTGGTCGAGGTCGGCCCCGGCCCGGGCGGCCTGACGCGGGCGCTGCTGGATGGGCGCGCCGGCCGCATCGTCGCGGTCGAGCGCGATCGCCGCGCGGTCGTGGCCCTCGCGGCGCTGCAGGCCGCCCATCCCGGGCGGCTGCAGGTCGTCGAGGCCGACGCCGTGGGGCGTGACCTCGCGGCCTGCTGCGCCGCGCCGCGCCAGATCGTCGCCAACCTGCCCTACAACGTCGCGACGCCGCTGCTGGTCGGCTGGCTGCGGCAGGCGGCGTGCTGGGAGCGCATGACGCTGATGTTCCAGATGGAGGTGGCCGCGCGCATCTGCGCGGCGCCGGGCACCGAGGCGTACGGGCGGCTGTCGGTGCTGGCGCAGTGGTGCTGCAATGCCGCCATGCTGATGCGCCTGCCGCCGGCGGCGTTCTGGCCGCCGCCGAAGGTGTTCTCCGCGGTGGTCGGGCTGGTGCCGCGCGCCGAGCAGCCGCCGGCCGCGCGGTTCGCCGACATGGAGCGGCTGACCGCGGCGGCCTTCGGCCAGCGGCGCAAGATGCTGCGCGGCGCGCTGCGCGGGCTCGGCGGCGAGGCGCTGCTGTCGCGCGCCGGCATCGACGCGAGCCGGCGCGCCGAGACGCTGAGCATCGCCGAGTACGACACGCTGGTCCGCCTGCTGTGATGCCGCTACATCAACGGGCGACCACCTCAGGGACGACACGATGCGCCACCTCATCCTCCTCGGCGTGCTGGCGCCGCTGGCCCCTCTGGCGGCCGCGGCGACGGAGCCGGCGCTGCAGCGTGCGCTCGACGCGCCCACGCGCAGCGAGAAGTTCGTCGCCCGCGACGGCGCGCGTCACCCGGCGCAGGAGCTCTCGTTCTTCGGCGTGACGCCGCACGCGACGGTGGTCGAGATCTGGCCGGGCGGCGGCTACTGGACCCAGATCCTGGCGCCGCTGCTGCACGACCGCGGCACGTACTACGCGGCGTTCGGCGCGCCGGACGGCGACCGCACCGAGAGCCACTTCGCGCTGTCGCCCGCATTCCGGCAGATGCTGGCCGCGCACCCGGAGGTCTACGGCCACGTCAGGCCGACGGTGTTCGGCGCCCGCCAGCCCGACCTGGCGCCGGCCGGCAGCGCGGATCTCGTGCTGACCTTCCGCAACCTGCACAACTGGATGGCCGCCGGCGACGCCGAGGCGATGCTGGCCTCGATCCGACGCGCCCTGAAGCCGGGCGGCATCCTCGGCATCGAGGACCATCGCGGCAGCACCCGCACGCCGCAGGACCCGAAGGCCGCGAGCGGCTACGTGCGGCAGGACTACGCCGAGGCGCTGATCGAGCGTGCCGGCTTCAGGCTCGTCGCCGCCTCGGAACTGAACGCCAATCCGCGCGACACCGCCGACTGGCCGAAGGGCGTGTGGACGCTGCCGCCGACGCTGGCGCTGGGCAACGTGGACCGCGCCAAGTACCAGGCGATCGGCGAGGCGGACAACTTCGTGCTGAAGTTCGCCAAGACCGGCAGCTGAGCACCGCGCGCCGAGCGGCGCGGGGTCGCCGCGGGCAGGTCGGGTCAGATCTCCAGGCGCTCGCTGCGGATCAGGCTGCAGCCGGCGATGCGCCAGCTGCCGTCGGGCTCGTGCTCCATGTCGTACAGCGCCAGTGCCGCCTGCCCGTCCGAGCCGATCACCTCGACCTTCTGGGTAAGCAACCCGTCGCGTCCCGCGGCGAGGCCGCCGAAGCTGAAGGATCGCGGGCGCACGATCACGCCGTAGCCGGCGTGCACCATCGCCAGGAAATGCGGCACGTCGCCGAACTTGGCGCGTATCGCGGGAGCCGCGAGGGCGAGGGCGGCGGCGCCGTCGTCGCGCCGCAGCGCCTCGATCTGGGCGGTGATCACGCCCCGGATCGCGGCCTGCTCGGCGGACGCCGGCTGGGCGCGGGCGCAGGGCGGCGTGCAGAGCGGCAGGCAGGCGGCGAGGAGCAGGGCGATCAGGATCCGGCGCATCGGCGGCCTCCGGCGGCCACGCTTCCGGCGCAGCCGCGGCAGCACTGGAACAGAAGCCGCGGCGATGCGCCAGCGATGCTTCGTCGCGGCCCGGTGCCGCAGCGGCTCAGCCGAAGGCCGCGGCGACCAGCGCCGCGACCGCGGCCTGTGCCGCCTCGAGGCGCTCGAGCGAGGCGTTCGATCCGCTCATGCAG
>CAXTNB010000036.1:0-1415 GCA_964245385.1 uncultured Acetobacteraceae bacterium
CATGATCGGGTTCTGCCTGACCCACGACCTGTTCAACCTGTTCGTCTGGTTCGAGGTGATGAGCGTCGCCGCCTTCGCCCTGACCGGCTACCAGCTGCGCTCCGACGCGCTGGAGGGCGCGCTCAACTTCACCGTGGTCAACACCGTCGGCAGCTACCTGCTGCTCGGCGGCATCGGGCTGATCTACGCCCGGCTCGGCGCGCTCGACATGACCGCGCTTGGCGTCGGGGTGGCCCACGCGCCGGACGATCCGGTGATCGCTGCCGCCTTCGCCCTGCTGGCGAGCGGGCTGCTGATCAAGGGCGCGCAGGTGCCGTTCCATTTCTGGCTGCCCGACGCGCACGGCGTGGCGCCGAGCCCGGTCTCGGTGATCTTCTCGGGTGCCATGGTGTCGCTGGGGCTGTTCGGGCTGGCGAGGCTGTTCTTCACCATCTTCGCGGCTTCGCCCCCGATCGCCCACGTGGTGCACACGCTGCTGCTGGGGCTGGGCGTCGCCAGCACGCTGCTCGGCGGGGTGATGGCGCTGTCGCAGCGCCACGTGAAGCGGCTGCTCGCCTTTTCCACCATCTCGCACGCCGGGATCATGCTGATCGGGCTGGCGCTGCTCAGCCGCGGCGGCCTGTCCGGCATGCTGGTCTACCTGGTCGGGCACGGGCTGGTGAAGGCGTCGCTGTTCATGGTCGCCGGCATCCTGCTCGCGACCTGCGCCGGCATCGACGAGATCGGCCTGCGCGGGCGCGGCCGCGACATCTGGCCGGCGGGGCTGGCGATGGCGCTCGCCGGACTGCTGCTGGCCGGCCTGCCGTTCGGGCTGATGCATTCCGGCTCCGACCTGGTGAGCGCCGCCGCCCGCGACGCCGGGCTGTCCTGGCTCGCCGGCGTGATCCTGTTCGGCGCCGGCTGCACCGGGGGTGCCGTGCTGCGCGCCGCCGGGCGCATCTTCCTCGGCCTCGGACCGGTGCCGGGGGAGGAGGCGCGCTCGCCGACCGACGAGGAGCAGGAGAGTGCGAACCGCCCGCTCTGGTTGATGCTGCTGCCGACCGCGCTGCTGCTGGCGCTGGCGCTGCCCGCCGGCGGTGCCGCCGGCCGGTTGGCCTGGAGCGCCACCCCGTTCTTCATGCACCCCGACGTGGAGCTCATCCTCGGCGTCGGGCCGCACGCGGCCGCGGCGTCGCCTGCGGTGCCGCCACGCCCTGGCCCGGCCTGGCTGCCCTGGGTCTCCGTGGTCCTGGCGCTGCTGCTGGCCGGCTTCGACCTGTCGCGCGGCCGCCTCGCGGGCCGGCTGCTGCGGCTCGTCGACGGCGCCACGGGATTGCCGCTGCGCGGACTGCAGGCGGTGCATAGCGGGCTGATCGGCGACTACGCCATGTGGATCGTGGTCGGGCTGGCGCTGTTCACGGCCGCCTTCGCGCTCG
>CAXTNB010000036.1:1425-2519 GCA_964245385.1 uncultured Acetobacteraceae bacterium
CCCCGATCTCCTGGAAGAAGGTTTTCGGCAGCCTGCTAGATCATCGCGGCGATGGCGTCCGCGATCGCGGCGGTGCAGAACGTTGCCGAGAACCGCTCCGCCTTGCGCCGGATCGTCTCGCGGTCGAACTGGTGCCGGCGTCGCTGGAAGCGGCGCAGCCCGTCGGCGATGCCCGCGGACGAGACGTCGTGCAGCAGCAGCCCGGTCACGCCGTCCTCGATCACCTCGGGGATGCCGCCGGTGCGTGTGCCGATCGAGGGCAGGCCGCTGGCGGCGGCCTCGGCATAGACCATGCCGAACCCTTCCACGTCGACGTCGCCCTGGCTCGGCCGCACCGCCATCACGAAGCCGTCGCTGCGCCCGAACTCCTCGATGATCTTGTCGGTCCCGACCGAGCCGAGGAAGCGCACCCGGTCCAGGATGCCGAGCCGGTCCGCCAGCGCGCGCAGGCGCGGCAGGTCGTCGCCGTCGCCGATCACCGTGTAGCTGAGCTCGACCTCGCCCTTCAGGACCGCCACCGCCTCGAGTACGCCGTCGACGTTCTTGCGCTCGGCGTCCCTGGCCAGGCGCGAGACGGTCACCAGTCGCAGCCGCGCGCTCGCGCCCGGATCGGTCACGCGGAAGAAGTCCGCGCGCATCCCCGGCGGCACCACCGTGATGCGCTCCGCCGGCACGCCGTACAGCCGCGCGCACAGGCCGCGGGAGAAGGCGCTGTTGGCGAACATCCAGCGCGCGCCGCGCAGGCCGGCGCCGATCCGGCGCGCCCGCCAGCGACGCACCACGCTCTCGCCGCACAGCTTGCGCGCGAGCCGCACCGGACGGTCGGGATGCGGATGCCAGGGCCGGGTGAAGTCGTTGCCGTGCACGTAGGCGAACAGCGGTGCCGAGAGGCCGAGGCTGTACGGCGCCAGCCCCGCGTTGAGGGTGATCCAGGCATCGACCGGGTCGCGCTCTAGCTCGCGCAGATCCGGGCGCAGCTGCCAGTCCATGACCGGCCTGACGCTGACGTCGCGCGCGCCGAGCTCGATCTCGGCGCCGCGCGAGGTGTAGACGCCGACGCGATGATCGCCTGCCAGGTTGTCGACCAAGCCGCG
>CAXTNB010000036.1:2529-5835 GCA_964245385.1 uncultured Acetobacteraceae bacterium
GACCGGGCGGGAACTCTGACGCGATCACGCCGATCCGCAGCGTGCGGCGGCCGACGCCCCGCATCGCGCTCGGCGGGAGATCGAGTCCGCGAGCCGCTTCGCCGGCCCCGGCCGACATGTCCGATCTGGCGGTGGCAATGTTAAGCATACGTAATAGTTAGGATGACGCTCGCGGTGAAGCAACAGCGTCGACGAACTGCATGGTGGCACGCGCACGCTGCGGCTTTGCAGGATCGTCGGGCGTCCCGGAAATGCGACGGCGTCCGGAAAACTGGATGCGGCCGGCTAGGGAAGTCGCGGAACCCTGCGTTTCCTGCCCGCGCCGATCGCGGAACGGATTTGGATTTGCTCCTGGATGAGCTAGCTTCGGTGCGGAGCGAAACCGGACACGACCGGCGCGGCCACGGAGGATCTCGCCTTGTCGGGTGTCCCTGCTTCACTGTCGACGGCGGGCCACGCGGCGGCCCCCCCGGGGCGCGCGGCGATCCTCGGCGAGATGGCGAACCAGCAGGCCGCCGCCATCTACGACGCCCGCCGCGCCGAGCCGGGATGGCGGACGCAGCCGCCGCGACCGGTGCGCTCGCTCGCCAGGGCCGTCCTGTTCGTGATGGCCAAGGACGAGGCGGACATCATCGGGCAGAACCTCGCCCACCACCACGCGCTGGGCTTCCGCCGCTTCTTCGTGCTCGACAACGCCAGCACCGACGGCACCGCCGAGGTCATCGCCGCGTTCCGCGCCGCGCACCAGGATGCGAGCGTGTTCTACGCCTACGACTTCGTCACCGGGCACTACCAGGCGGCGAAGATGAAGGCGCTCGACGCCTTCATGCAGTCCTACCTGCACTACGAGGATACGCAGCCGGAATGGCTGTTCTTCGTCGACGCCGACGAGCTCATCACCTGCGCCTCGGTCGAGCACGAAGCGAGCATCGAGCGCTTCAACCACCTGCTGGACGACGCCTCGAAGAACCTCCTGGTGTTCCACTGGGTGCAGTGCTCGAGTGCCGAGGTGATACGCAGCCTGCCCGAGCGGCACGACCTGTTCGAGGCGTTTCCGCACAGCTGGCCGCGCATGCGGGCGCAGGTTCCCAAGGTCGCCTACCGGATCGGCAGGGGCCTGGCGCCGATACAGGGGAACCACAGCGTCACCGCCTATCCCTACGACCTCTCGACGGTCGCGGTGATGGCGGACGTCAATTTCTACCTGTTCCACTTCCCCAACCGCACCGTGGACCAGCTGCGCAAGAAGGTCGTCAACGCCAACACCGCCCTGAGCGCCACCAAGGACCGCGACGGCCTGAGCGGCACCGCCAGCCACTGGCGGGTCTATTACGGCTGGTATCGCGACCACGGCGACGCCGCACTGGAGCGCATCCTGGCGGAGCACATCGTGGGCTGCACGACCGACTGATCTGCCGGATCCCGCGGGTTGCCCGATCCGTGATCGATACGATATAGAGTGCCGCAGCCTGTTGATGCTGACGAGCGGTGGCCAAGCATGCCGGACATCCTACGCGCGGCCCTGGCCGGAAGGGCGCAGCCGACGCTGACGGAGATCTTCTCGCACGGCACCAGGCTTCTCTGCGACACCGGGGATCACTCCGGCCTGCGCGTCGTGGTGGCGGGCTCCGCCACGACCGACCTCGTCGCGCGCGCGATCGCGGTGGCGTGCGCGGCCGAGACGATGCCGGCGGCGATCCGCCAGGCGCCGTTCGCGGCGTGGCGGCAGGAGGCGCTGGACCCGGCCTCGTCGCTGCACCGCTTCGCCCCCGACATCGTCGTCCTGGTCACCGACTGGCGCGACGGCGTCTCCCCGCTGCCGCTCGATGCGACGGCGGCGACGGTCGACGAGGCAGTCGCGGCCAAGGTCGCGAGCTTCGCGGCGGCCTGGCGCGCGATCGCCCGCCGCGGCGCGCGCGTGATCCAGCACCTGCCGGCCTCGCCCCCGCTCCAGCTCGCAGGCATCGCCGAGCTCCGGCTTCCTGCCGCCCCGCATCGGCAGATCGAGGCGTTCCGCCGTGCGCTGCTGGAGGCCGGGCCGGACGTCGTCTTCCTCGACACCGCGGCTCTCTCGGTCGACGCGCGCAGCTGGTTCGGCGCCAAGCTGCCGTTCGCGCAGGAGATGCTGGGCCGCTACGTGCCGCGGTTCCGCGCCGCGCTCCGCTCGGCGACCGGGCGCGCCAAGAAGGTCCTGGTGCTGGACCTGGACAACACGCTCTGGGGCGGCGTGATCGGCGATGACGGCGTGGCGGGTCTGAAGCTCGGTCCGGAGACGCCGGCCGGGGAGGCCTTCGCCGCCTTCCAGGCCTACGCGAAGTCGCTGGCGGCACGCGGCATCGTGCTGGCGGCGTGCAGCAAGAACGATCCCGCGATCGCCGCCTCCGGCTTCGATCATCCGCATTCGGTGCTGGTCCGATCGGACTTCGCCGCCTTCGAGTGCTCCTGGTCCGACAAGGTGCGCGGCCTGCGCCGCGTCGCCGAGACGCTCAATCTCGGCCTGGATACGATGGTGTTCGCCGACGACAACCCGGGCGAGTGCGCCCTGGTGCGCCAGGAGCTGCCGCAGGTGGCGGTGGTCGAGCTCGGCGCCGATCCGGCGGGCTTCATCGGGCGCCTCGACGACGGGCACTGGTTCGACCTGCAGCGGCTCGGCGACGCCGATTTCGCCCGCGGCGCCGCCTACCAGGCGCGTGCGCAGGCGCACGCGGCGTGCGCGGACGCCGCCGACCTGCGGGGCTTTCTCTCCGGGCTGGGCATGCGCGGCCGCGTGTTCGCGGCCGATGACGGCTCGCTCGCGCGCATCGCGCAGCTCGAGAGCAAGACCAACCAGTTCAACCTCACCACCCGTCGCTACGACGAGACCAGGATCCGCGACTTCGCCGCGCGCCGGGACGCGCTGGTCCTGGCCGCGACGCTGTCGGACAGGTTCGGCGACCACGGACTGGTCTCCAGCCTGATCGCGGTCGCCGACGACGACGCGCTCGTCATCGAGAGCTGGCTGATGAGCTGTCGCGTGTTCTCGCGCACGCTGGAGCAGTTCGTGATGCGCGCGCTGGTCGAGCGGACGCGGGCACGGGGCCTCGCGCGGATCGTCGGCCGCTACGCCGCCTCGCCGAACAACGGCGTGGTCGCCGACCTGTTTCCCAGGCTGGGCTTCAGCGCGCTCGAGCCGGGATGCGGGGGAGAGCAGCTTTGGCAACGTCGCGTGGCGGCACCCGCGGCGGACCTGGAAACGCACGTCGCCGCGGCCTGAGGAACAGGATCGGACATGGAACAGGAAGCCATTCTCGCCCGGGTGCAGACCGT
>CAXTNB010000036.1:5845-7654 GCA_964245385.1 uncultured Acetobacteraceae bacterium
TGAAGACCGTCGTGCACGAGACCTTCGGCGCACCGGCCGAAGCCCTCTCCGGCCGCACCACCGCGCGAGACGTGCCGGGCTGGGATTCGATCGGCCACCTCGTGTTCATCAACGGGATCGAGAGCGCCTTCGACGTCGCGCTGCCGATGGAAGCCTCGCTCAGCGTGCCCGACCTGGACAGCCTGGCCCGGCTGATCGAGCGGTCCCTGCCACGCTGACGGAGTCGAGCGTGCCATCCGGCATCCCGGACCCGGCGCGGCCGCTGCTGCTGGTGCACGCGAACTGGCAGGCGACGCCGCTCGTGATGCTGCTGCGCAAGACGCCGATGCTCGCGCGCGCGGTCGAGATCCGCCTGTTCGACGGCCACGAGCCGCTCGAGCAGATCCTGCGCTCTGGGCGCGTCGACCTCACGCGCCTGGTCGCGGTCTGGCAGCAGGTCACCACCTTCTGGCTGAGGGAGGAGTGGGCGATGCCGGTCGAGCTCCCGGACGGCGTGGAACTGGTGCGGTTTCCCTATCTCGAGGCCCGCTGCGTCTGGCCGCTCGCCGGCTCCGATCCGCGCAACCGGCCGGAGGACCTGTACCCGGACGGGCGCTACGGGTTCAGCGATCGCCACGCCGCGGCGCTCTCGGACAGCGGCGGAAGCGACGACGAGCTCTACGGCGCGTATCTCGCGCGCTCGCAGGCCGCACTGCCCGATCTCGATGCCGCGCTGATCGCCGACCTGGCGATGATGGCGACGCGCGACGCGCTGTGCGACGTACGCTTCACCCTGTTCTTCATCGACGGGTTCCGTCGCGGCAAGCTGCTGCATGCGCCGGCGAGTCCGACCGGCGCCAGCTATCGGTGGCTGGCGGAGCGGCTGGCCGAGCGGCTGGCGCCCCGCGCGGGCCTCGATCCGGCCGCCGCCGCCGCCGCCGTGGCGCGGCAGGCGCACGGCCTGCAAGGCATCTCGCAGCATCAGTTTCCGGTCCATCCCGGCGTCGCCACGCATTTCGGCCTGGATTGGTGCGATGCCGCGACGGCGTACGGGTGCGGCGGCTCGTGGTGGACGCTTCGCGAGGGCTGCGGGCGGCCGAGCCGCGGGCTGGACGGGGCGCCGTGAGCCGGCGCGCGACGGCAATCGGCGCCGGGATCGTCCGCGGCCGGCGGAGGCGTCCATGAAGGCCACCATCCTGCTCTACGCCAACTGCCAGGGCGACCAGATGCACGGCCTCACCGTCCGGGTCCAGGCGTTGCGCGAGGATTTCGTGCTGGAGCGCATCTTCCTGGGCTCGCTCGGCGAGTTCGTGCAGAAACACGGCCAGGCCGAGGCGGAGGCGCGACTGCGCACGGTGCGCGTCGTCTGGGAACAGAGCAGCCAGGCGGCCCCGGAAGAGCGGGTGGCGTTGCGGGCGCTGCTGCCGGACGCGGCGCGCTGGATACGCTTCCCCGCCCTGACCTGCTCGGCGCTGTGGCCGTTCGGCGCCAGCGACACGCGTCCCGGAGGCGGCGAGCTGTATCCCTACAGCGACATCCTGGCGGCGAGGCTGTGGCGCGAGATGGGAGGCGGCGAGGGCCGGCTCGACGACGTCTCCGACGACACCATCTTCGAGCGCTACATGACGCTGAGCGCCAGGATGATGCCCGATCTCAACCGAGTCCTGGAGCGCGACCTGCTGCAGTGGCAGCAGCGGGACCGGGACAGCGACATCGCGATGACCGGCTTCCTCGCCGAGCGCCTGCGAAGCGAGCGGCTGTTCTACACCGTCGGTCGCGGCAGCGCGCTGCCGACGGCGGCGTCGAGGCTCCGCCCGAACACCCGCGCCA
>CAXTNB010000036.1:7664-12822 GCA_964245385.1 uncultured Acetobacteraceae bacterium
CTGCGGATCGCCCGCCACGACGAAATGCGCGACCGCGCGCGCAGCCGGGTCCGCTGACCCGGCGATGATCAGCCGTCCGGCCGGCTCCGGCGCGACGAAGATCGGGATGCTGTTCGAGGCGAGGAAGATCGACGCCTTGTCCTGGTCGAACCGGATCCGCAGCGGCATCAGGACGCCGTCGCTGCGCAGCGCATCGGACGTATCGACGTGCGTGCAGCATCCGCGGGCGACGTCGTAGACCATGATCGTGCCGTGATGGGTGCGTATCCTGGAGAACTTCCGCGCGATCAGCGACAGCAGCAAGCCATGCCTGATCCTGTCGCCGTCGTTGCGGACGTGGCGTCGCAGGACGTGGAGCAGCGCGGCCGCCTCCTCCGGCCGGGATCCGGCCAGCAACGCCGTCGCCACCGTGTAGACCAGCTTCAGACCGATCTCCCCGTACTGCGCGTCGCGCTCGATCCTGTGCCGGAGGATCCTGCCGACGATCCGCGGACGGGACGCGCAGGCGCGCTCCAGCACGATCGTGGCCCTCAGGAAGTGCGGCCTGCGGATGCGGTTCACCAGCCTGCGCGCGCCGTCGCCCGAGGAGTGTCTGCACGACTCGATCAGCGACAGCAGGTTGGCGGTTCCCGCCAGGATCGAGGTCACGTGATGATCCGACGCGTGCATGTCGACGACGGTGGCCGGCACGCCGTGCTCGATGATCCGGTTCCTGTGCCAGGCGTCGAGCGCGTGGCCGGGATCGCAGAACAGGAAGATGCGTCCCGACGCGTCGCCGGCGCGTATGCCCATCGCGGTCATCGCGTCGTCGAAATAGGCCGCATACCTGGAGTCTCGCTCGCCGCACTCGGCCGGGTCGATGGACCATTGCGGGCACAGGGCGAGCACCTCGGTGGCGGCCAGCCGCCGGGAGAACTTGATCGCGGCGTAGCCGCCCATCGAGCCGCCATAGACGATGCGGGTCTGGTAGCGCGCCAGCCGCGACGCGGCCGCCTGGATCGCCGCCTCGACGTTGCGGGCCGGGAACCAGTTCGGCCGCTTCGCCACCAGACCCAGGCAGCTGATCCCGCTCTTCGTGACCGGCGTGTCGGCGAAGAACCGGTCCCCCTCGGCGCGGCTGATCAGGTCGCTGAAGGTGACGAGCAGGAAGTCGCTCTCGCCGGCGCACCAGATGGCGCGGAGCTGATCGTCCTCGTAAAGGATCTCGCGCACGTTCGCCGCTCCTCCGCGCCACACCGCGCCTCCCTGCGAGCCCTCTCTACTGGATCTGGCCCGAGAGCAGGAAGACGTTGGGGCCGTCCATCAGGACGCGGGCGCTGGCGAAATTGCCGGCGGTCTTGCTGGCGCCGTTGAGCGAGCGCATCGTCATCCCGGTGCCGGCCGAGAACGAGATCGGCTGCGCGTTGACCTCGTCGACGTCGAGCTTGCAGCCGAGCGGAAGTCCGGTCGGGATCGTGATGGTCACGGCGGTCGAGGCGGCCGGCTCGATGGTGGTGCCGCAATCGCCGGGGACCACCGTGTAGGCGGTCGCGGTGGGTGCCGAGATCACCGATCCTGCCGCCTGCACGGTTCCGGCCTGCAGGCTGCCCTGCACCGACGCGTTGCCGGTGATCGACAGGCCGGTGCCGGTGTATTTCCCGGTCATGTCGAGGGCGGCCAGGACCACCGGCTGCATCGTGCCGGGCTGCAGCGGTCCGGTCTGGATGTCGAAGCAGTAGTCCCGCACGCTGGTCATCGGGCAGTCGAGCGCGCGATGCCAGCCGCCGCCGGCGCTGACGGAGGTGCCCCCCGGCAGCAGCACCACGCTGTTCGGCGTGTTGCCGAGATCGTCGACGTGCAGGCCGGTCTTGCTGCCCTCGACGCTGTTCCAGACGTTGTCGATCCCGCTGTCGTTCATCAGCTCGATCTCCGCGCCTGCCCAGGTGACGTTCTGACCGGGCACGACGCTGTCGGTCTCGTGATAGCCCCACATGGTGCCGCGATGCACCGTCGCCGCCATCGTCTGCTTCACCTCCTGGGCGACCATGCCGCAGCCGGCACTGGATCCGTCGTTGGTGCAGTTGACGTTGAGCTGGTCGACCAGCACCGCCTGGCCCTGCAGACTGGGCATCAGCCCCTGGTAGACCGCCTGCGAGATGTTCTGCGTGGTCGCCACCGGGTTCCGGTAGCCGGCGAAGATGCTCATGTCCGAATGAGCGGCGAAACCTTCGTCGGCCGTGTCGATGGTCTGCGAGCCGGGCACGAAGCTGACCGACGGGCCGAGCTCGAAGGACACGCCGTCGTAGGTGGTGACGCCGCGCGACAGGAAGTAGGTCCCGGACGGGACGAAGATGCGGCCTCCCGCGCCGCCGTTCTGCGGCGCCAGGAAGAAGGCCGCGTTCTGGAACGAGGTCGCATCGTCCTGCGCCGCGAGGCCGACCTGGGTGCCGGCGGCCACCGCCGCATTCCAGCTGTTGGACAGGTAGACCGGGAACGAGGTGTAGCTGAAGCCGATCGTCGAGCCCGAGGCCACGTCGCTGGACACGTCGGCGCTGAGGTAGATCAGGGTGCCGCCGCCGGCCGGATAGGTGGCGCCGACCACGGTGGTGCCGGCGGCGATGCCGCTGCCCGACACGGGGGTGCCCTTCGGCACCGCGAAGCTTCCGGAGAAGGCGAGCTGGTTCGACAGGCCGGACATGGTCGTCAGCGCCTGCTCCTCCGCATCGGTCTGGGTCAGCGCGCTGGTCGTCTCCGACAGGCTGGTCACCGCCGCCGGGCCGATGCCGGTGATGAAGGTGCCGGCGGGCAGGCTGGGCGACGTGACCAGGGCGCCGGGGACCAGCTGGGCGATCAGCGTGGCCCACATCATGTGGTCCGTCGTCGCCTGGCTGCGCAGGATGCCGATGATCGCGGCGCCGCCGACCTGGCTTCCCGGGGCGGCGAAGTCGGCGACGGCGGGACGTTCGCCGGCACGCGCCGCGAGCGTCCTGCCGTTGCTCGCCCCGGGTGCCGCCGGCAGCACGACGGTCAGGCTGGCGTTGCCGCCGCCGCTCTGCACGGCGGTGGCCGCGGTGGCGGCGATCGCCGCCTCTGCCGCCGTGGCCCGTGCCTTCTCCTGCGCCGCCGCCGACCCTGCCGGCGCCGCGGCGAGAAGCGCCTGCAGCTGTGCCGCGGTGAGCCCGTCCGCTCGCGCCGATCCGCTCGGGGTGCCGGCGATCAGGCCGGTGAGCAGGCCAATGAGCAGGGCAGCCTGGACGCGCATGGCTTCTCCGGAGCGGACCGAGGAGGCATCCTACGTTGTCCCGATCCGGCTTGCGTCCGAATTACGCGGCACGCGCTCCGCGGCGCAGCCTGAGGTTGTGGCGTGCCGACGCCGCGGCGTATGCTAGGCTCGGTGGCCGCACGCCGCGTCGACGTGCCGCCGCCGGTCCGGCCGTGCCGCCGGCCGCAGGAGGGTGCAGCGCTTGGCCAAGCCCGTCGACCTGTCGCGGCACCGCGAGGTGCTGCCGGTGCTGCCACTCCCGACGACGCTGGCCGACGCCGAGGCGCTGGTCGAACAGGGCGATCTCGACGCGGCCGCGCCGCAGGTCGAGGCGCTGCTGGCGGCGGATCCGGGCGAGGCGGAGGCCTGGTTCCTGCGAGCGAGGCTGCTGGCCGCGCGCGGCGAGGCGACGGACGCGCTGCTGGCCTGCCGTCGCGCGATCGCGCTGTGGCCGGACATCCTGCCGGTCTGCCGGCTGCTGCTCGACCTCGCCGCGGGGGCGGAGGAGGCCGGCGCCCTGGAAGCTGGCGACCTGATCGAGGTCGCAGAGCGCCTGCTGCTCGCCGCCGAGCCGGACGACGCGTCGCTGCACAACCGGATCGCCGGCCGGCTCTGCGCCGCCGGTCGGCCCGGCGCCGCGCTGCCGCACCTGCGGATCGCCGCACCGGCGCTCGGCCACCGCGACAGCGCGCTGTGGAACTACACCACCTCGCTGGCCCTGACCGGCGGCTATCACGAGCTGCTCGGCAGCGAGCGGATGCTGATCGGCTTCGCGCGCGAGGTGCCGCCGCCGTTCGGTCCGTTCGTGCACCTCGCCTGCGCCAAGCTGGCGCTGCAGTTCGACCGCGAGGCGGTGCTGCGCACGCACGGCCAGAGACGGGCCTCCGGCGCCTGGCTGGATGCGCAGCAGCTGGCGGACCGGCTGGGGGAGGCCATCAGGCAGCGCCAGCCGTTCAGCCTCGTCCTGCTCTCCGAGGCGCATGCGCGGCTGGTGGCCTACGGGAGCCTGCGGGCGCACCTGATCCTGAGCGAGGCGGAGATGTCCGCGGTGGTGAACTCGGTGTGGATCGGCGCCTTCGGCGATCGCATCGAGGCGGATGGTGCGGCCGCCGCGTCGGCGGCGGGCCGGGCGATGCTGGACGCGATCGCCGAGGCGGACGTGATCGCGCTGCCGGACCCGGCGCACCTGGCGGCGGCGCACGAGCATTTCGGCTTCCTCGCCGAGATGCTGCGCATCGCCGCGCGCGACACCGCGCTGCATGCCGGCCTGCCGGTGCTCGGCGAGATGCACGACCTGATCCCGTTCCTGCGTCCGCTGCTGGCCGACCAGCCCTTCCTCGGCGTCGTCGGCCCCTATCCGGATCTCGCCGAACGGCTGGCGCGCTTCTGCAAGATCGACGAGACCGCCAGCTACCTGGTGCCGGCCGCCCTGGACCGGCAGGGCATCGCGCCGTCGCTGCGCGGGCGCGGCCACTATCCGGCGCTGTTCGAGCAGACGCTCGCCTCGCTGACGGTGCCGTTCCCGGGCGCGCCGTTCCTGGTCGCGGCGGGCGTGCTCGGCACCGCCTATTGCGGACGGATCAGGCGGCTCGGCGGCATCGCGATCGACATCGACGGCGTCGTGGGGCGCTGGATGAAGCCCTGACGATCCGCTGCCAGTCCGGCGACGCTCAGCCCGCCGAGGCGAGCTGTGCCGCCGCGGCCGCACGCAGCCGCGGGCGGCCGATCGAGCTGTACTCCATGCCGGCCGCGGCCATCGCGGCAGGGTCGTAGACGTTGCGCAGGTCGATCAGCACCCGCCCGCGCATCAGCTCCTTGAGGCGCGCCGGGGCGAGCGCGCGGAACTCGTTCCACTCCGTGATCAGGATCAGCGCGTCGGCGTCGCGCGCGGCGTCCAGCGCGTCGCTGCAGTAGGTG